>NZ_JAZHYN010000070.1:0-11650 GCF_036576025.1 Methylocystis borbori
ATGAGTTCATCGAGAAGTCGGCGATCACCTGGTTCAAGGCCTATCTCGACAAGGTCGCCGCCGGCGAAATCCAGCACGCCCAGCGCGGCGACGCCGAAATCAGACAAGGCGCACTCATCAATGCGGCGTGAGCGGCGCCTGAGGAGAGAAAGGCGATGAGCAATATTGTTCGTGACAGCGAAGTCTGCGAACTGACCGAACCACCCTTCTTTTCATTTGGCGAAAAGGTGAAAGCCAAACGGACCATACGAAACGACGGAACCTATGCGGGAAAAGAGATCGGGGAAGTCCTCGCGAAGAAAGGCGAGGAGGGCTATGTCGTGAGCATCGGCACTTTCCTGCAGCAATTCTATATTTACGGCGTCGAATTCACAGAGAGCGGCAATCGCGTCGGCATGAAGCGCAAGGAACTCGAGTCGGCGAATCCTCGTGAGGACGTCGACTTGCCTTTGCCAGCCGTGCCGGGAGGAGTTCTAGCGTGATCTTCGAGCCACGAACGCCAAAATATCAGTGGGGACAAAAGGTCAAGACACTGATAGATCTTCGCAACGACGGCACGTTTCCAGAAGCCGAGCCGGAAGCCTTGTTGGTTGAGAACGGGGGATTGGGCGAAATCGTCCAGGTCGGCGCGCATACGGAGTCGAACACGCCGATCTATCTCGTCGAGTTTGGCGACGGCCTGGTGGTCGGATGCTTCGAGGAAGAGATTGAGCCTCTATAGCGAACAGTGGCGACGATGGGAGCGACAGTCTCAACGGTCGTGGGGTTTGCCGGATCAGCGCAACCAAACGACCTGGACTTCAAGAGGATAGAACGGGCGCTTGAGGCGCGCCGACGCTATCGCTATGTGTCGCCTATCCTGCTCAAGACCGCTAATGGATACAAAATACAAAGTCCTTGTTGCTCGAGGAATATCGATCCGGACGGCGGTATCGTCGATATCGCCTTGCTGCTGTTCGATAAGCAGAGAGGCAATTGGCGCCTTTTACGAAAGGATCACGCACTCGGCGTATGGGAGCTCGACAGCGAATTTGCGCGGCTGGTGGAACTGCTCAAATATCTGAACGAAGACGCTGATCGTCGCTTCTGGCAATGAGCTCCCCTTCGGACAAGGACTGACTATGGCGGTAAGCGTAGAAGAACTGGCGGAAATCGATCGAATTCTGGCGAGCGGCGCTCAGTCCGCCATGCCGGAGCTGCGAAGCAAGTTCCCGCATTTGACATGGACGAGATGCGATGCGTCGGATGTGATTGAAACGCCTTACAAGACCTATCCCGACTGCGATGTGCATCTGCTCGACGGCGGAGATCATTGCGTTCAAATCACCACAGAGCCATCTCGCGCGACGGGCGTGGTGCTCGCCTTTCGGAAAGTTGCGTGATGAACGTGCCGGTTGAATTGAACGAGACCGATGACGAAGGCGGCGCCGACGAGGCGAGAGCCAATGATCAGTCGATCATTCCGCTCTCCGATCCGGATGTGACGCTGGCGGACGTCGCGGCGGTCGAAGCGGTGCTGCATTCGAGCCGGCTTTCCAATGGCCCCGTCGTAGAAGCCTTTGAGGCGAGCTTCGCCGAATATCTCGGCCGCAAATATGCGATCGCGACGACAAGCGGCACGATGGGGCTGCTTCTCTCTCTGAAGGCCTATGAGATTGGCCCTGGTCACGAAGTTATCGCTTCGCCGCATTCGTTTCGCGAGACGCAACATGCGATCGCGCTCTCGGGCGCGCGGCCTGTTTTCTGCGATATCGACTACTGGTCGGGGACGATCGCGGCTGGAAAGGTCGAAGCGCTCATTACGGATAAGACGCGCGCGATCGTCGCCTGCAACACAAATGGACATCCCGCGCCATGGTCGGAACTGCAGGCGATCGCCAAAAAGCACAGGCTCATTCTCCTCGAGGATTCAACCGAGGCGATCGGGTCGAAATATAAGGGCGCGCTCGTCGGCACGTTCGGCGACTCCGCGGTGTTCGATTTCTCGCAGCCCGGCGCGCTTGTCTGCGGCGAAGGCGGAATGGTCGTCACCGACGATATTGACATAGCCGTCGCCTTGCGCCGGTTTCGCGCGCATAAGCCCGCGGAACGTTCTTCGGTGGTCGTATCCAGCGCCGCGCCCTATCAAGCGTCGATGAGCGATATCACGGCGGCCTTGGGGCTTTCCCAACTCGGCCGGCTCGAAGAAATCCTCGAGAAACGCAAGCTCATCGAGCATTACTATTTCAAGCACATCAAATCGTTCGAAGGCATCAAGGACCCTTTCATAGGGCCGGACGCGACGGAAGTGCACTGGTTTCTCTATGTCGTACATCTGGGCACGCGCTTCAGCAAATCGAGTCGCGACGCCATCGTCGAAGATCTCTTCGTCGAAAAAGTGGAGGCGGCCGCTTACAGTCAGCCGCTGCACGCGCAACGGCAGTATTTCGATTTCGGCTATCGTCGCGGCAATTTGCTCGTCACCGAAAAAGTGGCGGACCGCGCGGTGGCCCTGCCGTTCCACGTCCATCTCGAAGAAGAGCAGATCGCCTTCATCGTGCAAACGATGAAGGAGGCTTCAATCAATGTCGGCGCCGGGGCGGCGATTTATTGATCCGAACTAACAGGGAGTAAGGAAAATTACCATGTCAACTATCACGATCATGCCGTCGGGCAAGACAGTCGAGGCCGGTGAAGGTACGACGCTGCTAGCTGCGATCCGGTCAGCGGATGAATCGCTTCTGCCGGATTTCGACGCAACCAAGAGCGACCTGAGCCCGTGGCATATCTTCGTGCACGAAGGGCGCAAAGGGCTCTCCAAAACATCTCGCGAAGAGAACGAGAAGCTCGATGCGATCGTCGGCGTCGGCTCCAAGTCCCGCCTTGCATGCTTCGCCACTGTCCTTGGCACGGAGAACATCAAGGTGGAACTGCTCGGTTTCGGTTCAGGCCTATAAAATAGGAGAGATGAAATGTCCGAGACTGTCATGATCCATGTCCGTTTCTCGCCCAATGGCACGGTGGTCGAGATCAGCGAGCGCCCGCAGGGGATTTCCCCCCAAGACTGGTTCGATCATCTGAGCGCGAATAAGCCTCTCGTTTATCAGGCGCTTGCCGGCGGCCGGGGACTTTTCCGCATCGAACGCGAGGAATTGGAGACGCTCCGCGCGTCGGTGAAGGCCAGCAACGCGGCTTGAGCGCGTAACTGAGTTCGGCCGGATAAATCATAGAGCCTGTTCCTTCCGGCGTTCGCTTGGAAGGAACAGGCTCTAATTTTTTGTTTCGCCAAAAATCCCAGCGCCGCAATCAGCTCGCGGGGCAGAACTTGGTGCGGAACAGCGCGAGCTTATCGTCCGTGTCCAGTCCGGCCTGAAGAGGCCATTTGTTTTGGTAGAAGAAAGTATTGACGTCGCGGGTGATCTCCCTGCCGCGGATATACCAGCGAAAGACGCCATCAGGAAAAATGACCGCCGGACCATCTTCCCGATGGGCGGCGCCGTTGTCGATCCAGATCTTGGTGTCGGAATAGAGATAACAGCCTGCGATGCGGGATAGATCGTCCTTATTGTGTTCTTCCACGACGATCATAGTCATCGATATTTCTCCTGTCTGACCATTTGGCCGCGAGCCGGCAAGGCAAAAAACGCGCTTTGCGGACCGCGGCTCTTCGCTGCTCCCATAGAGTCGGGAAGCTGCGGCAAGATTCATGCTTCGCCATCGTCGAAAGCAGAGAAGCGGGAAATATTGTCCGCTTTCCGACATTAGCGGCCGTCAATTGCGGGCGCAAGGAAAGCTGTGCGCGCTTGGAGAAACGCCGGCGTAAAGCTGCTTTCTGATCGCGGCCGCGCATCAGATGGGTTCTTAAAGCATGGGCGATGAAGTCAAGGTCTACGTCATTTGCGCGGCGACCGCGATCGGCCGTGGACAAGCCAAGCCTTTCAGCCTCTCCCGCGTCAGCGAGGAGGGCGAAACCAAGCCCTTCTCCATCTTCGCGGTTCGCACGCTCGACGATCAATATGTGGGCTATGTGAATGTATGCCCGCATCAGGGCGCCTGGCTTAATATCGGCGAAGGCAAATTCTTTAGCGAAGACGGGCGGCGTCTGAGATGCGGACGGCACAAGGCCGAGTTCGAGATCGAGACGGGCGTGTGCGTCAAGGGACCATGCAAGGACAAAATAATCGAGCCCATACCGCTTGTCGTCATCGGCAATGATCTTTGTCTGTGCGGCATCGAACTCGCGGAGGAAGAACTTTCCGCCTTCGACGATCATGATGACGACGACACGATGGAGATAATGATTTCTCCAGATTGACGGCGTCTTCAGATTGAAAGGGCGTCAGGCGCGCCTTAAGGCGAAGACGGCGGGCGTAATCCGAGAGAACCAAAATGACCGTAGCTGAATTGATCCGACAATTGGGCGAGTTGCCGCCGGACTCCGTGGTTCTCATGGAAAGCGACGGCGGTCTATCGCGCGTGAGCGCGCTCGAATTTATCGAAGGTCAGGGGGCGGGCGCACCGCCCGAGGTGATTTTGACCCCGAGCATAGAGGAATAGCGGGGCGCGCGGCTCATAGGCCGCCGCGCCGCCGCCTGAGTGTTATTGCGAGTTACAGGCGGCTTCTTCCTCGCCGCCGCGCAGCGGGACGCCGAAAAACGCCTCTTCGTCGCCGCCCCAAGCCTTATGCAGCGCCAGGGCTTCGCGCCATCTGGCTTGCTCCAGATCCGTCGCCAGCCGATGCGTGATCTTGCCCGAAGGCGTCTCAGCCAAAAGAAACGCCTTGCCGTTGCGGATAAAGCGGTTCAGGTCCTTCGTGTCCGTGGGTCGGACGACGCAACGCGGGTGTTCGTCGATCAGAATGGTTGTCGGCAGCATGTCTTCAGCCTTTCCATTCAGCTCATCATGCCAGCGAATTAGAAGCCGTCTTCCTTGCGTCCCCAAGGATGGGAGCCGGGAACAAGCTGAGCTTTGATTCCGGCCTTTTCGATATCGGCCAGCGATTTGTAATATGTGCCTTCATGCATGAGCGCGCCGCTCTTCGTCATGATGGCGACATAGCGCGCAGCGGTATCCGTTTCGCACAAATAGCCGCCTCCGGGATCGCTCGTGCTACGCGCATTGCCATCCCAGTCGATAAAAAATCCCTCCGTCGACATGATTCGCTGAACCTTTTGTCTTTCGCCTTTCGTCGTTGGAGCAAATTCTCTGCCAAAGACGAGCTGTCGCTTTGCGGCGATCGATCCGAGGCGCGGCGGGCAGGGAACGAGACTTGCTTGAATAAATGAGATGCGCGTGGCGCGTTAGGGCAGGCAAAATCGGGAGATGAAGGGTTATGGGTCTTTCGCAGAAAACGGCGTCGCTCAGTGACATAAAAGACATTTGGGGTCTGACGAGACAATCGGCGGCGGACATTCCCGCCGTGATTGAAAGCGAGGCTGATCAGGAGCGGGCTCTCACCGCCATCATGGAGTGCTGCACGGCGGAGCTTTCGCCGATCGTCGTCGACGAGAAGAAAGAAATCGTGGGCGTTTTGCTCGCGAAGCGCGATCAATTCGATTGGGGTTTCCGTAACATGGAAACGCTTAATGTTTCGCTTGCGGCCGTCTCCAGCGCCTATCGTGATAAGGACGTCTTCAAGCTTCTGCTCGAGAGCGTCACCAAAAAGGCGGCTCCGGTTTTCATCAGCGTCAAAGCCGGCGAGGGCCAGGGCCTCACGGATGAGCTGAAGCGCTTCGGCTTCCAGCTTGAGAATACGGGCGCGAATAGCGAATTGTATAAATGGGAGGCGCCCGCCCAGGCCGCCTAAAGCAAGTCTCGAAAAAGTCCGTCGACTTTTTCGATCAGAACTTGCTCCTCATAATGAATTTGCGCGCTTTCTTCATCGCAAGATGTCATGCGATCAGAAAGCGCGCCAGGCTCCGCGAGCGCTCAGAGAAGGCTGTCTTCCGTTCCGTAAGCGGCGAAGCCTTTCTCGATGATCGAAAGACAGGCCTTGAGCCGCTCATATTCGGCTGCGCTTATAGTGACGGTCGCGGTTGCTTCGCTCGAGGATGCGCTCGGCCCTTCCTGTTTGGCGGCCTGTAGCGCGTCGAACAGCACCTCCTGAAGCCGGAATATCCGCTCGCTCGCGCGCTCCAAATAGGGCAGCGGGTTGGAGCGGATATTGGCTTCATGGAGAGCGTCGAGCTCCAATAGTTTGGCGAAGCGGCGTTCCGCGAGGCGGTTCGCGCGGCCAAAATCATGTTCGATTACGCTCATGGGACTTCTCGATTGTCGCGGACGGGCAGGTCACGGAATTTCCGCAGCGGCCGTGACAAACTTCCCTGCAGCCGACGTGATGGCTTGCCAATTGCAATGATAGAGCCATGCAGCCAGTTCCGCAATGCGCCTGGTCATGCAAGCAAGGAAGCGATCCATGGAAGAATTATTTGCGATCTGCCGGACGGTCGAAATCGACGACGGTCAGGCCTCGGGCTTTGTCCTGATGCGGATGGACGACGACGGCGAACCGGAGCCATGGCCGATTCTGATCACCAGAAAGGGCAATAATTTTTACGGCTTCGAGAATGTCTGCCCGCATCAGGGCGAACGCCTCGACGCGACTCCCGGACAATTCATGGACGAGGAAGGCAATTTCCTCACCTGCGGACATCATCACGCGCAATTCGACCTCGACACCGGCCATTGCTTTATCGGTCCCTGCCAAGGTCAGAAGCTGAAGACGGTCACGCTCGTGATCGACGATGGAGACGTGTGCGTCACCGGCGTAAAGCTCTTCGATGAGGATACGCCGGGTCCAGATGACGAACCCGACGCGCCAGAGATCATGATCACCTCCGACTGAGCCAAGGCAGACTATTTTTAGCTCCTTACACACAGGTCGAGGAACAAGCATGACTGATATGGCGGAATTGCAAGCGCGTAAAAAGCCTCTGAATTTGGCGATCGTCTATGTCGATCCGGACGCCTTTCTCGCCAATTTCATGGGCTGGTTGGAAATCACTGCATTCATCACCGCGCTGCGCGCGGGCGACGCGACCGTTCCGCCGGACGGCGTCACCCCCAAGCTCGACGAGAAGCAGTTGAAGAGCGATACGGTCACGGGCGTAGGCAATGACGCCATATTCGCCTTCTGCATGACGGCTGCGCTGAAAGGAGATAAGGGCGCGGTCGACAAGATCGAAAGCGCTTTGGCGAATGAGCTTGGCAAGGAGTTCCCCGGCTCGAACGCCCTTTGGAATTTTCGCGCGACTATCGACGCGCCGGTGACATTGGACGATTTCGTGGGGCAGGCCGGCAAGAAAATGCTTCTTGGCGATCTTCCGCCGCCGCCGCTGCGCGCAAAGGAAAATTGGAGCGCGGGCCTCAGATTTTTCGAGAAGGCGCGCAAATCGAATTTCGTTCACGAAATCATGTATCCGCTGGCGAAGTGGCATCGCGAGCGCTGGACCGACACATTGGAGAAAGGCGTCGCCTTTCTCCAGCATATTGAGGACAACGTCCCGGTTCTGCGGAGCGCCCTGGAAGACACGCGCAACGACGAACCCTTCGTCGCCAATCTGCTGCTGAAAATGGCCCCTGCCGTAGATATGGAGCTCAACGACGATATGCAGGGCTATCTTCGCTCATTGGCGCGAAGATAGGCCTCTTCGTCAAAGAGTGCGCCGCGGGGCCTTGCCCCGATCGTCGCCGGCTCTGCCGTATAAGGCTTCATCAAACAAGAAAGAGCGCAATCGTGAAGCATTGCTTCACGATTGCGCTCCGCCGGTTCATCGCCGTCGAATGCCGCGGCGCCGCCGCGACGCGGCTTAATCCATAGGCGGCCCCATATCGTCGCCGCCGCTCTTTTTCTTTTTCTTCTCGACTTTCGCTTGCGCGTAAGAGCCGGAGTTCTTCAGCGTCACCGGCGGCTGGCCTTCGACAAATTGTGAAATCCAGAACAGGGTGCGCTCGCGCGCGGCTTGCGCCGCCTCCGCGTTGAAGGTCTTGGCTTCGTCGAAATTGAAGTCATGCCCCACTTCCGGATAGGAGAATGCGCTTATGTCCGGACGGGCGGCCCTGAACTGTACGATGTCCTCCACCGGGAACGTCGGATCGTTTTCCGGGAAATGGAGCAAGGTGGGGATTTTTCTTTTCGTCGGGTGTTCTTGGGAGAGTTCCGACGCGGAATATCCGATCGCGCAAGCGACGTCCCGCAAACTATTGGCGGAAAGATAAGCGAGATATCCGCCCCAGCTGAATCCGACGAGGGCGACTTTGCCGGCGCTCTTCACGGAATCGACAGCGGCCTGAATATCCTGCAGAGCCGTCTCGAGCGGAACCGATTGCGCGAGTTTTTCGCCCTCGCTCAGACCGCTCTCGTCAAAGCCGAAATCAACGCTCTTCTTCTCTCGATCGAAAAGCGCCGGCGCAATGGCGACATATCCCAGCGCGGCGAAGCCATCGACTTCTTTTTGAATATGCGCGCTGACCCCAGAGAAATCCTGCAGGACGACAACGGCGCCTTTCGGTTCTCCGGACGGCTCCGCGCGATAAGCCGAAAAATTATGTCCGTCTTCGGAAGTGAGTTCTATCATGGCGACCTCGTTTGGCGTTCGAATGGCGAGGCGCTTACATTGTCATAAGCCTTACGCCATTCGTTCCTAACCGAGGAGGCGGAGCGAAATTCATGCCTGCGCTTGACACAGGCCATTCGCGAGTTGCGGAAGGGAAAAAGAGAAGCCGCCGGTCAACTCAATAATCGACGAAGCCCAATTCCAGCTTCGCTTCTTCCGACATCATGGCCCGATCCCATGGCGGATCGAAAACGAGGTTGACCTTGACGTTCCCGACGCTCTCGATGTCATCGACGGCCTTTTTCGCCATATTAAGCATTTCGCCGGCCACGGGACATCCCGGCGCCGTCAATGTCATGTCGATTTCGACATGGCGCCTGTCGATGATGTCGACGCGGTAGATCAATCCGAGATCATATATATTGACCGGTATTTCAGGATCGAAAACAGTTTTCAGAGCGGCGACAACGGCCTCATAGAGAGCTTTCGACTCCGGCGAGGCGTGTTGACTTGCTTCGGCCAGATCCGAATCCGACACATGGCTTTGCGCCTTCGCCAATTCTTGACCCGATTCCTGTTCCATGTCGCTTTCCTGCATCGCTGCGCCCGCAAGGAGGACTGCTCCTCTCTAGACGGAAGGCAAGGAGGGCGCCAGACGCGCTTGGCGGCGACTGGACCTAAACTTGCTTTTCTGGAACTTGTCCAGGGGGCGACAAGAGCTGCGTTTTAAGGCGCGTCCGCTCCCGGGGCGATCTGGTTCTTCTTGAGAGGCTTATGCGGAATGTCGGAGACAGAAACGGAGACGCAGGAAGAGGAGTTCGTGCTCCCCCAGCTATACAAGCGGCATGTTTTCGCGTGTTACACGCAGAGACCGCCGACCCACCCGCGCGGCAGTTGCGGGGCGAATGGCGCGCAGCCGCTATGGGACCGTCTCGGAAAATTGATCGAGGCTGACGGATCCGGCGAGATTGGTTTTACCGCCGCCGGCTGCATGGGCTTTTGCTCGGCGGGACCTTTGATGGTCGTCTATCCTGAAGGCGTTTGGTATCGCCCCACGACGCCCGAGGATGTCGACGAGATCTATAAGTCGCATCTTAAAGGGGACAAGCGAGTCGACCGGCTGGTCATGATCCTCTCGCGGTGACCTCGAAAATAAAGCTCTTGGCCCGTGCGGCTATGACGACAGGACGTTGGCGCTCGCCAGCGCCCCTTTCGCCTCGGCCTGAATTCTCGCGACCATCGATCTAAATCCGTTGGATCTTTGCGGCGTCAGATGCTCTTGAAGGCCCAGCTGCACGAACAGAGCGGCTGGGTCCGCCTTCAATATTTCGGAAGCCGTCTTTCCAGAGCAAAGCGACAAAAGGATCGCGACCAGGCCGCGAACGATATGCGCGTCGCTGTCCCCGCGAATAGTCAGAGAAGGCTCGCCTCGATCATGGTATTTCATCGACGTCGCGAGCCAGACCTGGCTCGCGCAGCCATGCACCTTATTGTCGTCGGTCTTCAACTCGGGTGGAAGCGGTTCGAGCAGGCGGCCGAGCTCGATGACATAACGGTAGCGATCCTCCCAATCTTCGAGGAAGGAGAAGTTTTCGATTATCTCGTCGATTGTCATGATTGAATTGGTCCTTTGACTTCATCTGCGCCGCCGCCGCGCGGCGCTCATGTCGCTGGGGCTTCGATCCGCTTTCTGCCGCGTAGCAAATCCAGGCATTCCCGCGTGGAGGCGAGATCGAGCGCCGAAAACCCGTCGACCGTGACGAGCGCGGGGTCGGCGCCGAGACGCAGCAGCCTTTCGACAAACGCCGCCTTGCCGGCCGACGACGCATAGATCAGCGCCGTTGCGCCATCGGCGTTGCAATGGTTAACGTCGACGCCGGCCGCAACCAGAAAATCGATCGCCTCGATCGCATCGCTTGCGCAAGCCAGCCAGATCGCGTTGTTGCCATATGAATCGGTGGCGTCCAACGCAGCCCCGGCGGCGGCCAATTCGCGCAAAAGCGGCAGATTGCCTTCTTTGCTTGCACGCAACAACGGCGTGCTGCCGCCGACGCCCGAATGATTCACGCCATCAGGCGGAAAGCCGTTGTCGGCGAGCCATTGCGCCAATTCGGCCGTCAACGGCTCGGTCGGAGGAGCTTCTTCGCTGATGGGTCGTTCGGTTGCCATGTCGCTCGATCGTTGTCCTAAAGCATTCCCAATTGGACGAGCGGCTTGGCGCCGCCGCGCCCCAAAACCGTATCGACCTTTTCGCGAACGGCTTCGATCTTGAGCGGCTTGACGAGCGCGCCATGCGCGCCGGCCTTCAGGCCCTCGACCGCCAGCCCTTCGGTTTCCTTGTCGCAAACGATCAGAATGCGCACGCTGTCGAAATGCGCCTTCAGTTCGGCGATGACTTCGGTTCCTTTGCTCTTCAGGAAGGAGACGCCGAGAAGAACGACGTCTGGCTTGAGCCAGTCTACGCCTTTGGAATAAGCCTCTTCGAGCGTTCCAAGCTCATGGGTCTCGATTTCATCGTGCAGCATGAATTGAAGCGCCGCCCGGGTTATTTCGTCCTCATCGAGAACGAAAACCCGTCTTTGATCGACCGCCTTCGCCGTTTCGACACCGATCTGCATCTTATGAATCCTCCGATTTTCGCGGCCTAGACGATACCGTCTTTGTGCAAGCTCCGTTCCATATTGGCCAACCGGCTTTCTTTTCGCGGCCAAAGGCGGAATCGGATGTTGCTTACACAACAAACATCAAGCGCTGTCGACTTTATGCACATGGGAATCATTCTCGGCGGCGACGCGCATCCCATTAAAAAATATGTGGTTCAGCCGATGAGACGGAATTGGCACACGCGTTGCTTTGATGGCGGCGCGAGTGAGGGCTGAACGCACGCTGACGCGGTGACGAGCGATGTGTTCCTTCCCGATAACCCGCGGCCAGTTTCTTTTGGAATGGGAACTCCCGACAATCTGTTCGGGTGAAGTCGAAGGGCTTTGAGAGGAGATCAACATGTCGTCACTACGGCAAATCGCGTTTTACGGTAAGGGGGGCATCGGCAAGTCGACGACGTCCCAGAACACGCTGGCGGCGCTGGCGGAATTGGGCCATCGCATCCTGATCGT
>NZ_JAZHYN010000071.1:0-11427 GCF_036576025.1 Methylocystis borbori
CGATCCCGCCGTCGCGGCGGCGCTCGGCGCGGCGCTCGCGCGTTCGGCCGGCGGCCCCATTTCCGCCGTTCATGACGTGCGCATGCGCGAAACCGCGCGCGGATACATCGTGAATTATCGAGCGCAAGCATATCCCGCCGTTTCCGTGCAGACGGCCTATGACGCCATTGAGGAAATCGAGCGGCGGGCGCGCCAGGAATTTCCGACGATCTGGCGCATCGTCGCGCGCATACAGCCCGAAGGCCCCTGAGGGCCGCGCATAGCCAAGGGCGCGCGCTTCGTCTATGAAAACGTCATGACGAAGCAGCAGCCCAACGCAGAGCCCGACATTGCAGCCATGCCTTTTGAACAGGCGATGCAGGAGCTCGAACGCATCGTCGGCGAATTGGAAAAGGGCGCCGTCTCGCTCGACGAGTCGGTCAAGCTCTATGCGCGCGGCAAGGCGCTGCAGGCGCGCTGCGAGAAGCTGCTCGCGGAGGCTGAGGCGCGAATCGAAAAAATCACGCTTGGCGAGAACGGCCAGCCGACGGGAGTCGCGCCGCTCGACGTCGAGTGATATATTTTAAGAATCAGTTATCTACAGTTAATTAAAGGGTTTTTTAGCCATGGCGAAGAAGCTCGTCATTTTTTGCGACGGCACCTGGAACGAGCCGACCGAACGCGGCACCAATGTGCTGAGGACTCTGCAGGCGCTCGAGTCCGTGGACGCTCAAGGCAATCCGCAAATCGCGCATTATATCGCCGGCATCGGCACGCGGCGGGGCGAGAGATTCAAGGGCGGAACCTTCGGCTATGGAATTTCGAACAACATCAAGGACGCCTATTCCTTCATCGTCAGCAATTACGACCCGGGCGACGAGATTTTCTTTTTCGGCTTCAGCCGCGGCGCCTATACGGCGCGCAGCATCGCCGGCCTGATCCACAATCTCGGCGTCCTGAAGCGCAACAAACTGCCGCTCATTTCGATCGCTTACGATCGTTATAAGGACAAGAAAGATTCCGACTGGCGGCCGTCAGGCGCCAAGTCGGCGCAGTTTCGCGCCGACTATTGCCATCCCTGGCCGGCGAATATCCGCTTCCTCGGCGTCTGGGACACGGTCGGCGCGCTTGGCGCGCCTTATGGCGAAATTCTCGGCTATCTCGTCGACAGACTGTTCGGATGCAGCTTCCATGACGTGAAATTGAGCGAGAGCGTGCAAAGCGCCTATCATGCTCTGGCCGCCGACGAGCGCCGTTGGCCGTTCCGTCCCACGCCGATCGAATTGACCGACTATCATCGCGCCCGCAACGACAAGAGTCTGTCGGCGCGCAAATTTCCCCTCTACCATCAGAAATGGTTTCCCGGCGTTCATTCCAATGTCGGCGGCGGCTATGAGCATTATGGATTGTCGGACGTTGCGCTCGAATGGATGGTGGCCTGCGCGCGCGAGAATGGGCTCAATATCGCGCCACTCGAAAGCGCGGAATTTTCCAAGGATCGAACCTTCAAGAAGGATTATTCCCAGCCTGTCGAAACGAGCCAAAAGGTCTATTATCGGCTGCTGACGGCGGCCTTGGTGAAGGCGCCGAGCCTCATCGGGCTCAAATCCGTCTATCCCACTTGCGACTGTGACCTCGTGAAACACGTCAGTTGGGGCGGCGACTATATTCGCCCGATCGGCCCCGATGAAGACGTGGAGGCCATAAGGGAAAAGCAGAAGGTCGATCCTGCTTATCGGCCTTTGAATTTGGTTTGACGCCGCGCGATTGCGTCCAAGTCCGCGTTCGTCTCGACGCTTTACTCGACTTCTTCCTCCCTCGCGGCTTTTTGCGACAGTCTGCGAACGCGCGTCATGAAGCCCAGCGCGATCAGCACGGCGATCGGCAGCGTCAGAGCCGCGGCGAGATCGCCGGAGATTTGCTTAGGCAGCGCGTCGGCCGCCTTGAGGCCTCTGGCGAGATAGCCGAAGAGGCCGGTGAGGTAATAAGCGAGCCCGGCGATCGAAATGCCCTGCACGAGGACGTTCAGCCGCATCTGCAGCCGCGTGCGTCGGTTCATATCCTCGAGCAGGGCGCCGTTCTGGCTCTCCATCTCCAGCGAAATGCCGGCGAGCATGAGATTGATCACGCGCTCGACCTGCGCCGAAAAGCGCTTCTGCCGCGCCTCTACCGCATTGCAGGTCTCGATCGCGGGATCGAGCCGGTTCTTCAGGAAATCCGAGAGCGTCACATATTGGCCCTCGCGCCGCTCCTGCATCTGCGCCAGCCGATTCTTGACGAGCGCGCCATAGGCGCGGCTCGCGTCGAAGCGGAAGGCGGCGCCCGCCGAGAGCGCCTCGCTCTTGGCGAGCAGATCGGACAGGCGCCGCAGCAGCCGGTCGCTCGTGCGCAGGTCGTGCTTTTCGTTCAGCTTGCGGGTGATCTCCGACAGTTCGCGCTCCATCGCCGCGAGCTCCGGCGAGACCTCGCGCGCGAGCGGCAGCCCGAGCAGCGCCATGGTGCGATAAGTCTCCACTTCGAGCAGGCGCTGCGTCAGCCGTCCGGCTTCGAAGCGCGGCAGCGCGTTGGCGCGGATGAGCATGCGGGTATAGCCGTAGGCGTCCACGGCGAAGTCGGTCAGCACCTGCGCGTCGCGCTCGTCGATGCCGATGACGCAGAGACTTTGCGAATTGAAGAGTTTGGCGAATTCTTCGACGGGCGTTGCGCCGTCGACGACGCAAAGCTGCGTCGCGACGATGAGGCCGCCCGGCTGGGTGAAGGCGAATTCGCCCTCCCTGAGTGGATCGGGGTGGGCGAAGGGCGTCGCCGCGTCGAGGCCCGTCGACCAGGTGTAGGTCGTGAATTCGCTGTGCTGCTCCCAGCGCAGCCGCCAGTCGCCGAAAATGAAATAGTGGAATTTGGCGCCCGGCTCCGGCGCCAGCACGCCTTGCGCTTCGGCGAGCGCGCTCACCGCCTTGCGGTCGGCGAGGGCCGCGTCGTAATCGGTGGCGAAGCCGTAATGATAGACGCGGCGCGGCGCGTCGAGCGGCAGGAAAGGCCGGGCGTGCAGCTCCGCGAGCGCGGCCGCGCGCAGCTCATGCTCCTTGAAACCGACGCGTGCTTCCCCGTCTGCGCTTTCCATCGTTCTCTCCGCTCGCGGCGCGTCGCTCATAGGGCGGCGGCGCGAGTCGCCGCTTCATGAACATGCTGAAAAATCCGCGTCGGAAGCGCCGCGGCTGCAAGCCTTCTACAGGAGCGGCGCCAGAAACGGCAAAACGGCGGCGCGGGATGATTCCGCGCCGCCGCTTGTGGGACCCTCAACGGGCTTGAAGCTTACCAGCCCCAGCCCCAGTCGTTGTAATTGTAATAGGGATAATAGCCGCCGTAGGAATAGCCCGGATAGTAGCCGTAGCCGCCGTAATAGTAGGGGTAGCCGCCATAATAGCCGCTCGACGCCGCAAGGCCGGCGCCAAGAAGGCCGAGGCCCAGGCCCGCGGCGATGGCCCCGCCGGGGTTGTAGCCGCGCCGGTAGTAGCCGCCGCGCCAGCCGCGCCGATACCAGACATTCTCGACCGAGCTAGACAAGCCAACGGCGTCGGGCTTCGCCGCGCTCGTCGGGCCGGCCAGAACTTCCGCGGGGAGCGCGGTCGCCATCACCGCGCCGCAAAGCGCGCCAGTGAGCGCCATTTTGAGGCCTTTACGCATTATCGATCCTCCAGTTAAGGCGGCGTTCGCCGCATCGGCCGCAAACTTCCAGCCAAGCTTGTGCGACAACAAAGCTAGGTAGGACCATTGGACCTGATTTGGAGAGGCCGCGCCGGACTTTTTGGAATTTACCTTAAGGATCAAGGATATCGCGCCAATGCGCGTCTTCAGGCGTCGTTCGCGGGATAGCCGGCGGCGTCGCGGGTGAACTCCACAAGCCGCTCGCGGAACAGATCGCGCAAGCGGGCGGCCGTCGTCGGATGCTGCTCCAGGATCATATGAAAGAGCGGGCGGCCGATCTTGAGCGCCGTCGTCGGCTCGCGGGCGGTGGCGCTCGCCGGCCGGATCGAGGGGGAGACGAGCGCCGTCTCGCCGATGAGCGTCCAGGGATAAAGAATTTGCGTCGCGGGGCGGCCGTCGTCATAGGGGTCGATCGCGATCGACCCCATGGTCAGGACATAGCCGCCGTCGGACGCGTCGCCGCGCCGAAACAATATGTCGCCGGCGCGCAGCAGGCGCGTTTCTGCGGAAATCGCGAGCGTGCGCAACGCATTGGGTTCGAAGAGCGCAAAAAGAGGGATGCGGACCAGATTGTCGATGTCGTCGTCGAGCGTCATGTTGATCGCATTGGGCTAAAGCATCCCTATCGACAACGAAAAATAGGCAATCTTATAGCGCCTTGGCGCCGGCGCGAGAGCGTCAGGAGGCGAGATCGTCTTGCAGCCCGGCCAGCCGATAGGCGGGGCCTTCCGTGATCAGCCAGCGCGGACTGTCAGGGGCGGGTTCGAGCTTGCGGCGCAGGCGGCAAATATGGGTTTCGAGCGTGCGCGTCGAAACCCCCGGCCCGTAGCCCCATACGTCGCGCAAAAGCGATTCCCGCGAGACGGCGCCGCCCTCGGCCTCGGCGAGGCGTGAGAGAATCGCCGCCTCTTTCTCGGTGAGCTTGACGCGCGCGCCGGCGGGGCCGCGCAATTCGCGCGCCTCGAAACGATAGGGGCCGATGTTCGCGCCTGGCGCGGGCCGGGGCGCCGAATCAAGCAACTCCACGAGATCGGCGAAGCGGAAAGGGCGCGCGACGACGGCGTTAACGCCCGCGGGCGGCGGCTTTGCCTCCTGAGCGATGAGAAGGACGAAGCTTCTCAAGCCGCGCCGGCGCGCCTTTGCGAGCGCGTCGCGGCCGCGCGGGCTTTCGTCCAGGAGGAGCGCATCAATCCCGTCGTCGCCGGGCGCCGGGAGCGCGCCGGCGCGCAGGGCGAAGCGCCCGAACGCGGAAAATTGCTCCGCAAGGCTCGCCGTCAGTTCCGGTTCGGCGGCGACCATGATCCTGCGCGTAAAACTCATGAAGCGGCGCGGTCTCCTCGCCTTGAATAGATGATTTTTGTTATAGGCGGTCAAATGCGCCGGCCGGCGGCGAGAGGGAAGGGCGCTTTCATGGGCTTTCGCGCGGCGCGGCCGCAGGGCAGGGGGCTGAGGCTGCTGCGGGTCGCGCGCCGCATCGGCGGCGAAGCGCATGAGGGGCGTCTCATCGCGGGCGGCCTCGTTCTGCCCTGCGCCTTAGGCCGCGCCGGCGTGACGTATGCGAAGCGCGAAGGCGACGGCGCGACGCCCGCCGGGCGATGGCGGCTCCTCTATTTCTATCTGCGCAAGCCAACGCCCTTGCGCCTGCCGTGGCGGCGCACGCGGCGAAGCGACATATGGTGCGACGATCCGCGCGCCTTTCTCTACAACCGGCCGCTGAGGGCGCCGTCGCGGCTCAGCCATGAGGCGCTGTGGCGCGATGACGGTCTCTACGACGTCGTCGGCGTGTCGGACTACAACATGCGGCCCGCGCGGCGCGGACGCGGCAGCGCGATCTTTTTCCACATTGCGCGCGACGATCTTTCCCCGACCGCCGGCTGCGTCGCGCTGCGCCCGCGCGATATGGCCCGTCTGCTGCCGAGGCTCGGGCGGAAGGTCGCGCTGTTGATCGATTAGGCGGCCTCCCCCTCTCCCCGCAAGCGAGGAGAGGGGCGCTCCCCCATGATCGCCGAGCCGACGCGGACATAGGTCGCGCCGAGCTGAATGGCGATTTCGAAGTCCGAACTCATGCCCATGGAGAGTTCGCGCAAGCCGTTGCGCGCCGCGATATCGGCGAGCAGCGCGAAATGCGGCGCCGCCTGCTGACCGACCGGCGGCACGCACATGAGCCCGGCGATGTCGAGCCCGTATGTCTCGCGGCATGCGGCAAGAAAGGCGTCGGCGTCCTCGGGAAGGACGCCCGCCTTCTGCAGTTCCGCGCCAGTGTTGACCTGCACGAAAAGCTTTGGCCGCTTGCCCGTCTTCGCCATTTCCTTGGCGAGCGCCTCTGCGATCTTCTCGCGATCGACGCTCTGGATCGCGTCAAAGAAGTCAACGGCCTCGCGCGCCTTGTTGGATTGCAGCGGGCCGATGAGATGCAGCTCGAGATCGGGATATTTTTCGCGCAGGGCGGGCCATTTGCCCATCGCCTCCTGCACGCGGTTTTCGCCGAAAATGCGATGGCCGGCTTCGAGCAGCGGAATCACATCCTTGGCCGGAAAGGTCTTGGTGACGCAGACGAGGCGCACGGCGTTCGGTTCGCGCCCGCATTCCAATGCGGCGCGGCGGATCGTTTCAAGCGTCGATTCAAGGCGATCTGTAATGCTCATGAGGCGAGGATCGCCAATTCCCGCAAAGGGTCAAGGTCGGAAAGGCGTCGAGCCTGTTGCATTGCGGAACCAACCTTGGACAAGCGCGTTAAGCCTGTTGCGGACGCGAGATGCGGGAACAATTTGACGTTTAATTTTGAGAAATGCGTCCCATCTAAAGATAACCGGTTTCACTTAGAGCTAGGAGGCCGAAAATGGTCAATGACAGCCTGATTTTGGAAACGGATCCGCTTCATCTGCATCATCTGCGCCGCAAATGGGGATGGCTCGTCGCGCTCGGCGTGCTGTTGCTCATCGGCGGCGTCGTCGCCCTCTATGACGTGACGACCGCGACGCTGGTGACGGTGTTTTACGTCGGCGCCGCCATGCTCGTCTGCGGGGCTTTGGAGGTTATCACCGCCTTTCAAATCCGCCCCTGGCCCAGGGCGCTGCTGCTCGGCGCAGTCGGTCTTTTGACGATCGGGGCGGGCTTTCTCGCCTTCCGCGATCCGCTGCTCGCCGCCGTGTCGATCACGGGCTTTTTGGGCTTCGCGCTGATTATCGCCGGGGCGTTTCGCCTCGTCCTCGCTTTTCACATTCGCGAAGTCGGTCCCTGGCTGCTCGTTGCGCTGTCTGGCCTCGTCAGCATTGTTCTGGGCGGCCTGATCGTCTCGCAATGGCCGGTTTCGGGGCTTTACGTTCTCGGCCTTTTCCTCGCGGTCAATCTGATCTTCGAGGGCATAAGCTGGATCACGGTCGGACTTTCGGCGAAGCCGTGAACTGACTGGGCTATCCATACAAAGGGGGCCGATGGCTCCCTTTTTTCTTTATATTCCCCAGGAGCGGCGACAATAGCCGCCCTTTGACATCCCTTGGGCCGCCCGGCATTACAGGCGCAATCCAAAAGCCTTCGACCGGACGCGCCCGCAAGATGAGACAAGAACGCTATAATTTTGCCGAGGCGGAGCTGCGCTGGCAAAAAATCTGGGAAGAAAAACAGGTCTTTAAGGCAGGCGCCGCGGCGAGCGCGCCCAAATATTACGTGCTGGAGATGTTCCCCTATCCCTCCGGTCGTCTCCACATGGGCCATGTGCGCAACTATTCCATGGGCGACGTGATCGCCCGCTTCATGCGCGCCAGGGGTTACGACGTCCTCCATCCCATGGGCTGGGACGCTTTTGGCCTTCCGGCCGAAAACGCCGCGGCGCAAACCGGCGCGCATCCGGCGCAATGGACCTACGCCAATATCGCCGCCATGCGCGCGCAGCTCAAAACGCTCGGCCTCTCGCTGGACTGGTCGCGCGAGATCGCGACCTGTGATCCAGAATATTACGGGCGCCAGCAGAAGCTGTTTCTGGACTTTCTCAAAGCCGGCATCGTCGATCGCAAGAAATCCAAGGTGAACTGGGACCCTGTCGACATGACCGTGCTCGCCAATGAGCAGGTGATCGACGGGCGCGGCTGGCGCTCGGGCGCCCTGGTCGAGCAGCGCGAACTGACGCAATGGTTCCTCAAGATCACGGACTATTCCGAGGAGCTGCTGACGGCGCTCGACGCGCTGGAGCGCTGGCCGGACAAGGTGCGGCTGATGCAGCGCAACTGGATCGGGCGCTCCGAAGGCATGCTCGTTCGCTTTTCGCTCGCTGAGCCGCTTGGAGAAACGCGCGAAATCGAAGTCTTCACCACCCGCGCCGACACGCTTTTTGGCGCGAAATTCGTCGCGCTCGCCGCCGACCATCCGCTGGCCAAGGCGGCGGCCGAGAAGGACCCGGCGCTCGCCGCCTTCGCGGACGAGTGTCGGCGCGGCGGCACGTCGGCCGAAGCGATCGAGACCGCGGAGAAACAGGGCTACGATACCGGCCTGCGCGTCATTCATCCCTTCGATCCGAACTGGACGTTGCCCGTCTATGTCGCGAATTTCATTCTGATGGATTACGGCACAGGCGCGATCTTCGGCTGCCCGGCGCATGACCAGCGCGACCTCGATTTCGCCAATAAATACAAGTTGGGCTTCAAGCTCGTCGTTTGTCCCGAGGGCGTCGATCCCGAGAGTCTCGAAACGCGGATCGCCGACAGCGGCGAGGCTTTCGACGGCGACGGCAAGCTCGTCAACTCGGATTTCATGAACGGCTTGACTGTCTGCGAAGCCAAGGAGGCGGTCGCGGCGCGGCTAGAGACAACCGCGCTCTTCGAGCGTCCGCAGGGCGCGCGCAAGGTGAATTTCAAGCTGCGCGACTGGGGGATTTCGCGCCAGCGCTACTGGGGCTGTCCGATCCCCATCGTCCATTGCGAGACATGCGGCCCGGTTCCGGTTCCCGAGGCCGATCTGCCGGTGCGGCTGCCCGAGGACGTTTCCTTCGATCAGCCGGGCAATCCGCTCGATCGCCACCCCACCTGGCGCCATGTCGCCTGTCCGTCCTGCGGCGCGCCGGCGCGGCGCGAGACCGACACGATGGACACATTCGTCGACTCGTCCTGGTATTACGCGCGTTTCGCCGATCCGCATAACGCCTCGGAGCCGGCGAGCGCCGGGGCGATCGCGCGCTGGCTGCCGGTCGATCAATATATCGGCGGGATCGAGCATGCGATCCTGCATCTGCTCTATTCGCGCTTCTTCGCCCGCGCCATGCGCGATAGCGGCCATGCCGCAGTCGCCGAGCCCTTCGCCGGGCTCTTCACCCAAGGCATGGTGGTGCATGAGACCTATAAGGGCCCGGACGGCCAATGGGTGGCGCCGGACGCTATCCGCATCGAGGCGCGGGACGGCGGACGGCGCGCCTTTCTCCTCGACGGCGACGTCGAGATCGAGATCGGCCCGATCGAGAAAATGTCGAAGTCGAAGAAGAACACGGTCGATCCCGACGACATTGTGGCGAGCTATGGCGCTGATACGGCGCGCCTCTTCGTGCTTTCCGACAGCCCGCCCGATCGCGACGTGATCTGGTCGGACGAGGGCGCGCAGGGCGCCTGGCGCTTCGTCCAGCGGCTTTGGCGCCTGACCGGCGAATTGGGGCGCGTCGCCGCGCCCGTGGGCGCGCAGGCGCCGGCGGATTTTCGCGATCTCGCGCTCACGCTGCGTAAGGCGACGCATCGCGCCATCGCCCAGGCGAGCGAGAATATCGAGCGGCTGCGCTTCAACAGCGCCATCGCCCGCATCCGCGAATTCGCCAATGAGCTCACGAGCGCGCTCGACGCCGTGACCGAGACGCCGGTCCCGGCGGACCTCGCCTTCGCCTTCCGGGAGGCGGCGGACGCGCTGATCCTCCTCGTCGCGCCGATGACGCCGCATGTCGCCGAGGAATGCTGGGCCGACCTCGGGCATGAGGGCCTCGTCGCCGAGGCGCCGTGGCCCATCGCCGATCCTGTCCTTGTGGCGCAGGAGATGATAAGCCTCCCCGTCCAGGTCAACGGCAAGAAGCGGGCGGAGATTTTTGTCGCCCATGACGCGGACGAGGAAACGATTCGCAAAGAGGCTTTGGCGCAAGATGGCGTCCTGCGCGCCATGGAAGGCAAGCCCTTAAAGAAGTTCATTCTCGTGCCGAAGAGGATCGTCAATGTGGTCGTTTAGCAAAGCGCCAGTCGGCAGTCGGCAATCGGCAAATTGGCGACTGCCGACTGCCGACCTGCCGATTGCCCGGTTCCGGGCCTTGGCTGTGATGGGCGTCGCGCTCCTCGTCCTGCCGCTCGCGGGCTGCATCCAGCCGCTCTACGCCCCCGCCGGCGCCGGCTTCGACTCTTCGCCGCTGGCGGCCGAGATGCAGGCGATCGCCGTCGACGAAATCCCCGATCGGCTCGGCCATTATGTGCGCAATGAGCTGATTTTCGGCCTCAACGGCACGGGCTCCGAGCCCGCGCCGCGCTATCGACTGTCGGTCCGCATGCGCGAGCGCGTGCAGACGCCGATCCTCGACACGGTGACGGGGCGCGCCACCTCCGCGACGGTGATCGTCGACGCCGAATATCGGCTCGTCACCGTGCCGGGCGACGTGGAAGTGACGAAAGGCGTCGCCTTCAACATTGCGAGCTATGACCGCTTCTCCAACCGCTTCTCCAATGTGCGCGCCGCGCGCGACGCCGAAATTCGCGACGCGAGGGTCATCGCCGACTCGATCCGTACGCGCATCGCGACGGCGCTCGCCACCCGCCTCTGATCGGGCATGGTCGCGGTCAATAGTCGCGACGCCGAACGCTTCGTCGCCGCCCCGCCGGACGGCGTCTTCCTGTTTCTCGTCTTCGGGCCGGACGCCGGCATGGCGCGCGAGCGCGCGCTCGCGATCGTCGGCAAGCGCGTCGACGACCGGCGGGATCCGTTCCAATTCGTCGAAATGAGCGGCGACGCGGTCGCCGCCGATCCGCTCGCGTTGCTTGACGAGGCGAACACCACGCCGCTCTTTGGCGGTCGGCGCGCCATCCTCGTCGAGACGGGCGCGAAATCCGTCATGGCGGCGATTACGTCGCTCATCAACGCGCCGCCCGCGGACTGCACAATCGTACTCACCGCCGGCGCCTTGAAGCGCGACGCGCCGCTGCGCAAGCTCGTCGAGGGCGCGAAACAGGGCGCGGCGATCGAATGCCAGCCGGACGCCGAGCCCGATTTGCAGGCGCTGATCGACAAGAGCCTGCGCGACGCGGGCCTTGTCGCGAGCCCGGAAGCGCGCGGGCTGCTCATTGGCGCGCTCGGCGAAGACCGGCTGATGAGCCGCGCGGAACTCAACAAGCTCGCGCTCTATATGCATGGGCGCGAACATGTCGAGGCCGCCGACGTAGAAGCGATCGTCGCCCATGCGTCGAATATCGCTTCCGATCGCGTCGTCGCTTCAGCCTTCGCGGGAGAGGCCGGCGTCCGCCCCGCGCTCGACGCTTATTTCGCGCAAGGGGGCGACGCCTCGCAGCTTCTCTTCGGCGCGCTGCGCTACGCGCTGGCGCTGCATCGCGCCCGTCTCGCCTTGGAGCGCGAGGGCGGGCGCCCTGACGCTGGCGTCTCGGCGCTGATGCGCGCGGGTTTCGGCTTCATGCATCGCGCGCTGATGGAGGAGCAGCTCAAGAACTGGTCGTCCGCGCGTCTTGGCGCGCTGATCGAGCCGCTCCGCGCCGCGCAAATGCGCGCGCGCGCCAGCGC
>NZ_JAZHYN010000072.1:0-10486 GCF_036576025.1 Methylocystis borbori
GTTTCCGGCGCGACGGCGGCGGGCGGCTCTATCGGGGCCGGCTCGGGCGCAACGGCCGGAGGAGCTTCGGGCGGCGCCTCCGCCGGCGTCTCCACGAGCGGAGCTTCCGTCGTCGGCGCGTTGTCCTTTTTGAGGCTGTCCTTCAGCGACTCGACGCCGCTCTCGATCGCCTCGCGAAGTTTGACGACGTTTTCGTTCGGCGCGGCGTACACGCCCAGTCCAAAACCTATCGCGCCCGCAACGGCCGCCGTGACGATCGTCGAAATCACTCGAGCCATTCTATGTTCCTCTATTAGAAAAGGCCTTGCTGCGAGCAGCGGAGCGACCTCACCGAACGCAAATACGTGGGCAATAAGGCGGCGTTGCGCCGCGTGCGCCCGATTCGAACCCGATCCTGCACGAGCGCGGCTGGCCCGACAAGCCCGCCGCGGGAATTGATATAACTCAACTTGCGCCCTCCCCCTCCTCCAGGAAGCGCGGAAACACCGGCGCCGGCGGCGGCAGCGGCGCGCCTTCCTGCAGCGCGTCGGCCTCGCCGGCGTGGGCGAAGTCGCGCGCATCCGGCCCGATGCTCAAGAGATCGAGAAGCTTGCCCGCCGACTGCGGCATGAAGGGCTGCAAGGGAATGGCCAGCCGGCGGAGCGTCTCGGCGGTCACATAGAGGATCGTCTCCATGCGCGCGGGCTCGGTTTTCTTCTTCGCCCACGGCTCTTCCGACGCGAAATAGCGATTAGCCTCGGCGACGACTCGGAAAATCTCGGCGAGCGCGTGATGCGGCGCGTAAATCTCCATCGCCGCCCGCGCCTTGTCGATCGCGCCGGCGGCTTCCGCGAGGATCGCCTTATCGGATTCCATAAAGATATTTTTATGTGGTACGGAACCCATACAATTCTTTGCGATCATCGACAGCGAGCGCTGCGCCAGATTGCCGAGATCATTGGCGAGATCCGCGTTGATGCGGTTGACGATCGCCTCATGCGAATAATTGCCGTCCTGGCCGAAAGGGATTTCGCGCAGGAAGAAGTAGCGTAACGGATCGACGCCGTAGCGCTCGGCGAGGTCGAAAGGATCGACGACATTGCCGACCGATTTCGACATTTTCTCTCCCTTGGAGAAGAGAAAGCCATGCACGACGATCTGCTTGGGCAAGGGCGCGCCGGCCGACATCAGAAAGGCCGGCCAATAGATCGCGTGAAAGCGGGTGATGTCCTTGCCGATCACATGAGCGTCGGCCGGCCAGTAATGCGCCCGATCCCCCTCGCCCGTCAGCCAGCCCGTCGCGGTGATGTAATTCGTTAGGGCGTCGACCCAGACATACATCACATGTTTGGCGCTGGTGCTTGGACTGGGCGGGATTGGAATGCCCCAATCGAACGTCGTGCGGGAGATGGAAAGATCGGTGAGGCCGCGCTTCACGAAAGCGACGATCTCGTTCCGATAATGTTCGGGCGTGATGAATTCTGGATGCGCCTCGTAATGGGCGAGCAGCCTTTCGGCATAGGCCGAGAGTCTGAAGAACCAGCTCTCCTCCTCCACCCATTCCACCGGCGTGCCAGTCGGCGCAAATTTCCGGCCCTCGCGCTCGCTGAGTTCGGCCTCGTCGTAATAGGCCTCGTCGCGCACGGAATACCAGCCGGCGTATTTCGAGAGATAAATGTCGCCATTGGCCTCCATGCGCCGCCAGATTTCCAGCGCCGCCGCCTTATGGCGCTGCTGCGTCGTGCGCACGATGTCGTCGGCGCGGGCGTCGAGCGCCTCACCCATGCGGGCGAATTGCGCCGCCGTACGGTCCGCGAGAGCCTGCGGCGTCAGCCCCTCCTTCTCGGCCGTGCGCTGCATCTTCTGGCCGTGCTCGTCCATGCCGGTGACGAAGAAAACGTCATAGCCGTCGAGCCGCCGCCAGCGCGCAAAGGCGTCGACGGCGATGCGCTCATAGGCATGGCCGATATGCGGCGCGCCATTGGCGTACGGAATGGCGGTGGTGATCATATAAGGAGGGCGCTCGCTCATGCCGGGGGTCTAGCGCGCTTTTGCGATGCGGGAAAGTGGAGCCCCGATGGGGACGGGTTTCCGGCCAAGGCGTCTCTTGGTGTCATCGAGGCCGCCCAATAGCGCCCGCTTCCGGAAATTTCCGCCGCCCAGCGATGCGGCGCCGGCATCCCCTTCGGCGGGAAAATGCTCTAACTAGACATGCGCGACTGACGGCGGCCTCGATAGCGCGTTCTGGCTGTCTCGAAGCGTGAATTTAGGATCGGCTGGCGAATATGGAACGCAAATGGCGGGTCGTCTCTTCTAAAACATTGTTAAAGGATCGATGGATCGATCTCCGCGCGGATCATTGCGTCACGCCCGGCGGAAAAGAGATAAGCCCTTATTATGTGCTCGCCTATTCCGACTGGGCGCATATCGTCGCGTTGACGCCGGACGACGGGATCATTCTCACCCGGCAATATCGGCACGCGGCGGGGGAGTTCCTTTACGAACTCCCTTCCGGCTCGGTCGACGCCGCCGACGGCGATCCCGAAAGGACGGCGCGCCGAGAACTTGAGGAGGAAACCGGCTATGTCGCCGAGCGATGGCTGAAGGCCGGCGCGCTTTCTCCCAATCCCGCGACGCATACGAATAAGGCGCATATTTTCGTCGCCCTCGACGCCGAGTTGAAGGGGATTCAGAAATTGGACGCCGGCGAGGAAGGCCTGACCGTTCACGTCTTTCCTCTCGCTGAGGTCTTGGACTCGCTTGGCGCCGGCCTGCTGGGGCAATCCATGCATGTCGCATCGCTTGTCCTGGCGCTGACGGCCATTGGGCGCCTCAAGCTGACGATATGAGCCGACGGCCGCGAGTCGTCATCGTCTTGTCAAAGCGCCGCGGGGAATATTGACGACGCAGGGCGCTTAAGACGGGACTCCCCTTCGCCGTCATGGCGCGCTAACTTCTTTTCGCGGAGCATCGAAGATGAGCGTAGCGAAAGGCGCGCCGAGGGACATTGCGCGGCGGTTCGCCGAGAAGCGGGCCGGGCGCGCCGACGGCTGGCGGCGCGAGACCTTCACCCTCGCGCGGTCAGAGGCGCGGGCCAAGGCGCGCGAATGGTTCGACCGCTTTCCCAAGGCCGCCTATATGACCGAGATCGAATTCTGGCGCGAGCTGGACGATGGCAGGATCGAATTCACGATCCGCCGGCTGCCCAGCGCCGATTAGTCGGCAGTCGGCAGTCGGGCAGTCGGGCAGTCGGGCAGTCGGGCAGTCGGGCAGTCGGGCAGTCGGGCAGTCGGGCAGTCGGGCTTAATGTGAAATAAAATTTCGTAAATTCAATATATTATAATATTAATCTCAACTTCTAGCATAACTTTAAGTCTAACTATTCCGACGCCACGTCGGGCGTCCGCCAGGCGAGATGCTGCCCGGCGTCGACGGCGATCATCTGCCCCGTCACGCTCTTCGCCTTGGCGAGATAAACCACCGCATCCGCCACGCCTGCGACATCCGCCGCGTGCTCCAACGGCACGCCGCGCGCCTCCGTTTCGAACTCTCTTTCGCCGAGCGCCGGATTGGGGAATACGGGCCCCGGCCCCACGGCGTTAACCCTGATGCGCGGCGCGAAGGCCTGGGCCATGGTGCGCGTCGCGGTCCAAAGCGCCGATTTCGACAGCGTGTAGGAGAAGTGGAGCGGCGTGAGGCGCCAGACGCGCTGATCGATAATATTGACGATCGCCCCCTCCCCAACCGGCGGCAGGGCGGCGGCGAAATCCCGCGCGAGCAGCAGCGGCGCGCGCAGATTGACCGCCATTTGCCGCTCATAGGTCTCGAGCGGGAAATCCGCCGCCGCGTCGACTTCGAAGATCGAGGCGTTGTTGACGAGCAGCCGGAGGGGTCCGAAAGCCGCCCCCGCCTCCGCGATCAGCCGCTGCGTCGCCGCCGCGTCCGCAAGCTCGGCGATGGCGCTCGCGGCCCGCCCGCCGCGCAGACGAATGGCGTGCGCGGCAAGCTCCGCCTCATCCGCCGAGCGCGGAGAAGCGTGCAGCACGACCGGCCGCCCCTCGCGCGCGAGGCGTTCCGCGATGGCGAGGCCGATGCGGCGCGACGAGCCCGTCACCAGCGCGGGTCCGTCGTCATGCTGGCCGGCGTCGCTCATGCTGCATTTCCCCGTCGACTGATGGGCTTACCCTGTCGCGCGCGGCAGGCGGGCTCGCCATCGACGGCTATGCTATACGCCTCGGGCGGCTCCAGGGGCAGCAATATTCCGTCCCGATATCCAGCTTCGTCTCATGCGCCGGACCCCTTAGATTCTCGGCGACGCTTTTCTGGGCCGTCATACTCGCCCCTTCCCGAGAACGCGCTAGATGAGGCTTCAGGGCTCAGCAGTAGGGCTCAACCGTCGCGCAGCCGCGCGCACTTCATTTAAGGACACTCGCGATGGGACTTTTGGACTTTCTCACGGGAAAACCTAAACTGGCGCCTGCGCCGACGCCCACCAAAACGGCTGAAGCCCCCGCCCCGGCGAAACCCGCCGAGGTCTTCTATGTGGTGAAGGCCGGCGACACGCTCTGGAAAATCGCGGAGGCTCATTACGGCCACGGTCAGGGCACGCGCTACCTCGAAATTTTCGAAGCGAACAAACCGCTGCTGACGGACCCCGATAAAATCCAGCCGGGCGAGCGTCTGCGCATTCCCGCCGCGACCGCCGCGACCGCCGCGACCGCCGCCGGCGCGAAAGTCGCTGGCGGCGAGTGGGTTCCGCCCGATGAAATCCGCAAGGGCTGACGAACCAAACCGCTGCGGTTGAGGGGCTCTCGAGAACGATTAGTTTAGCGCATCCGCGTGATTCAAACGCCGGATTGGGTCGGAGAGTCGCGCTAAGGGCGCTTAGAGAAGAAGACCGGCTTATCCACGACGCGGATCAACGGGATCCGCCGCTCCTTGTAGAGTGGCGCGCGGGCGATCGGCGGCGGACGCTTAGGTCACGCCTTCGTCGCCTCATATGCAGGAGCGCTGGCCGCGAAGTCGGCGAGCCAGCGCGCGAGGCGGGGCCGCCCTGCGCGCCAGGCGCCTTCGAAACGCAAATCCAGATAGCCGAGCGCGCAGGCGACGGCGATCTGACCGATGTGGATCGGCCCTTCTGGAGGGGCAGCCTCCAGCGCGTCGAGCGCGCGATCGATCTTGCCCTGCTGTAGCGCGATCCAATCCGCATGCCTCAGCGCCTCTGGGCGCGTCGCGGTCTCGTAGCGGATGAGCAGCGCCGCGTCGTTGATTCCATCGCCGAGCGCTTGCAGCCGTAGCGCCTCGAAACGGGCGTAGCCGGCGGGAATGAGCCGGCCGCCGCCCGAAAGATGGTCGAGATAGTCGGCGATAACCCGACTGTCGTAGAGCGAGGACCCGTCCTCGAGCACAAGCGTCGGGATTTTTCCGAGCGGGTTCTGCAAGCGCAGGCTGTCGGCCGGATCAGTCGCATCCGCCGCGACGATCTCAATGCGGTCGGCGAGTCCCAGGAGATCGGCGGCGATGCGGATTTTTCGGGCGTAAGGGGAAGCGGCGGAATAGCGCAACACGAGCATCGGTCATTTCCTGTCTTCATCTTCCGTGTAGAACAAGCTTTGTGCGGCGCCAATGGCGGACGGCCGCGAGGATTGACCATGAGCTATGACGCCCTCTTCGCGCCGCTGAAGCTCGGCGCGCTCGATCTCCCCAATCGCATTCTGATGGCGCCGCTCACGCGCTGCCGCGCCGAAGACGGCCATGTCCCCGGCCCACTTATGGCCCAATATTACGCGCAGCGCGCCTCGGCCGGCCTCATCGTCGCCGAGGCGACCATGGCGATGGAAGGCAATTCCGCCTTCTGGCGCGAGCCGGGGATTTATTCAAAGGCGCAGATCGAGGGCTGGCGGCGCGTGACGCAGGCCATCCACGACAAGGGCGGACGCATCGCCTTGCAGATCTGGCATGGCGGGCGCGCCTGCCATCCGCTGCTCAACGACGGCGCGATTCCGGTCGCGCCCTCGCCCATCGCCATCACGGACGACGACGTGCTGACGCCGCAGGGGAAGCAGCCCTATGTGACGCCGCGCGAGTTGCGCGACGACGAGATCGCCGGGATCGTCGCGGGCTTCGCCCAGGCCGCGCGCAACGCAAAGGAAGCGGGCTTCGACGCCGTGGAGCTGCATGGCGCGAACGGCTATCTCCTCGACGAATTCCTGCGCGACGGCGCCAATAAACGCAGCGGCCCTTATGGCGGCCCGCTTGAAAATCGCGCGCGGCTGTTGTTCGAGGCCCTCGAAGCTGTGACGACAGTCTGGGGCGCCGAGCGCGTCGGCCTACGGATTTCGCCGCTCAACAGCTACAACAGCATGAAAGACAGCGACCCCGTGGGCCTCACCGCCTGGCTCGCCGAACGGCTCAATGTCTTCGGCCTCGCCTATCTGCATGTCATGCGCGCGGATTTCGCCAATCAGCAGAAGGCCGACGTGCTCACGCCGGCGAGGGCGGGCTTCAAGGGCGTTCTAATCGGCAATATGGGCTATGACGCGGCCGAGGCCGATGCGGCGATCCGCGCGGGCCAGCTTGACGCCGTGGCTTTCGGCGCCCCCTTCATCGCCAATCCGGATTTCCCGGCGCGCATAAAATCCGGCGCGCCGCTCAACGCGCCCAACCCCGCGACCTTCTACACGCAGGGCGCCGCCGGCTATACCGACTATCCGGCGCTGGCGGAACAGGCGGCGACGTCTTGATATCGTGAATAAATCGGCGCTCTCAAACGACATATTGGAATAATAACGAATACAGTCGAAGGAGCGCCGCATCCCGCTTGCGGATCCCTTTTATAAGAGCGCTGAACCCCAGAAAAATCCCGAGCTTCTTCAGTCCGATTGCTCAAGATGACGGGTTCATTTTCGTGAAATCGGCTCAAGGCGCTTGCTCAAGCCGGCTATTGAATTAATTCTCTAGCGTTGGCTGAGATGGGGCGCGCCTCCGGCGCGACGATCAAAATCAGCCTGCTCTTCGAAGAAAGGGAAAATATAGATGGAACGCCGAACATTCCTTGGAGCGCTTCTCGCGGGCGTTGGCGCATCCTTCGCCGCCTCGCAAGCGCACGCCTTGACGGCGCTCGCGCCGAAGGCGGCGACAGAGTCGAGCGCCGTTCCCGCGCCGCAGTTCGGCGTCGCGACGCCGGAAGACATCGAAAATGTAAAGCCCGAGAAGACCTGGTGGCGGCGGCGCTGGTGGCGGCGGCGCTGGTAATGTTTCGTTCCTGACCGTTGGCCGCTGCGGCGAAGCGGTCGTCTCGCTCCCGGAGGCGCGTAGCGCAGCCGGGAGTTTTCTTTCTCTCATTCGCCGACGAGCCATTCGATCTCGAATCCGGCGCCTTTCCCTTTCCCGAGCCGCTCGACAAGAAAGGGCAGAAGCGCGCGCGCTTCATCCTCGAAGACGAAAGGCGGATTGACGACCGCCAATCCCGTTCTGCGCAGACCGGCTTCCCCCTCGCCAATATCCATCGTGAGCCGCAAAACGCGCCGCGCGCCGCTTTCCTTGAATGCGCGATGGAAGCGGCGCACCGCGTCCGGGTCTTTTGACGGGTGCCATAAGACGTAAATCCCTGTCGGCCATTTTTCATATGCTTTACGGAATGCGTGAAACATGGCTTCGAATTCGTCCGTTCGCTCAAAGGGCGGATCGATCAAGGCAAGGCCGCGCCGCTCCTTTGGCGGGACGCAGGCGGCGAGGCCGATATAGCCGTCGAGATGAAGCGTCTTGACGCGCGGATCGCTCGCGAAGCAGCGGCGCAGCGCCGCGAAGGCGTCGGGACGCAATTCGTAGAAAATCGCCCGGTCTTGCGCGCGCGTCAGTCGCTGCGCGATCAGCGGCGAACCAGGATAAAGCGCCGGCTTTCCCGCCGCGTCGAAAGCGCCGAGGCAGTCGAGATAGGGCGCCAGCAGCGCGCGAATCTCCTCGCTCGCGTCCGAAAGATCGGCGAGACGCCCGACGCCGCCCCGCCATTCCTGCGTGCGCGCAGCTTCTTCCCCGGCAAGGTCGTAGCCGCCCTCGCCCGCATGGGTGTCGATGACGCGAAATGGCGTCTCCTTGCGCGTCAGATAGACGAGCAAGCGCGCGAGCAGCGCATGTTTGAAGACGTCGGCGAAATTGCCGGCGTGAAACCCGTGCCGGTAGTTCATTTTTCTACAGCGTTTTCCGCCGCGGCGGTCGCCGGTTCGGCCTAAAAAATACGCCCATTAAAGCGGCGCCGGCGCGCTGATCTCCCGCGTGCGGCAGCCGCGCTGCGCCACTTCCGGGCAGGCGCGGAAGTCGCGCAAATCCTTGGAGAGGCAGATGCGCACGCCGTCCATCACCCCGCGTCGGCAGGAGACCGTCATCATGCCCGGCCGCAACCTCGGATTGGCGTCATAGAAGGCGCGTTCGACGTCGATCGGCGCGAATTTCTGGTCGCCCTTCGGATTGACGAAGAGCGGCGGGATCGTTACCGCCGCGCGGGCGTTGGCGACATCGGCGAAATAGTCGCTCGGGCTCTTGCCGCTGCAGACGCCGTGCTTGCGCCATTCGTAACGGGCGAGGCCCTCGCTTGGGAACAGCCCTTCGGCCTTTTCGAGCGCGACGCGCGAGGGCGCGCGCGGCCCCGGACAATCGCTTGGCCGGCCCTGCTCATATTGCGGCCAAAGGCCATGGACGACGAAGCCGAGGCTCTTGCCCGGCTCGCATTGGTCGTTCGCCCCTTCGACGCTTTCGCAAAAGCCTGGCGACCAACTCAGAGCGAGCACATAGAAGTCGAAGTCGCGGGCCCCGCCGCTTTGGGCGAGGCCCGGCGAGAAGACGCCGGCGAGCGAAAAGGCTCCAAAGACCCAATGACGAAATAAGAAAATTCTTTTCATTAGGACGATCTCATGAGGGGCGGCCCCTTAAGGGCCGGCGGCGCGGCAATTGGGGCTGAAGGCGTGATTGCGGTCGAGGCCGACGACGCACCAGGTGACGCCGGGGCCGGCGCCGATATATCCGAGCGCCTCGCCGACATTATAGACGACGGCGCGGCGCGCGCCGTCGTTGAACAGCGCCACGGCGCGACAATAGCGGCGCGGGATGTAGCTTGCGCCATTATTGCGATAGCCCGTCTCCCCGACCGCTTCAAAGCCGACGATTGCGAGCGGCGACGCCCAATACCAGGTCTCGCGCGTCTGAAATCCGGAGACGATGTCGGAGAGAACGCCCGGATCGCCGCAGCCGGCGGGATACCCCGTATAGGGCAGAACGCGCAATTCGGCCGGGGGATTCTCCTCGCGCGCCGGTTGGGCCGTCGCCGCGCCGGGGGCGAAAAGCGCGCCGCCCACGGCGCAGGCCAAAAGACCGCTAAAGCCCTTAAAGCGGCATCGCATCGCATCTCTCCTCAAAGACAGGGACGAGCCGCGATAGAGGCCAAAAGGGCGCCGCGCGTCAAGGCGCTCGGCAGCTTAAAATCCCGGCGGGTGTCAAGAAGGGCGGGAGGCGCTATATTGGCGGCCATGGCCATTCGCACAAAGACCCTGCGCCGCCTTCTGGCGCTCTTTCTCGGCGCGCTGATGATCAGCGCGAGCCCCGGCGCCTATGCGCAGGAAGACCCCTTCTCCGAATTCTTCGGAGGTCTGTTTGGCGGACGTCCGCACCGCTCGTCGCCCGACTATGGCGAGCCGCGCGTTCGCCGCATCGCGCCCGGCCGGGAACGCGGTCCCGCCTATTGGCATGGCCAGAGCGAGCAGCGGCGCGCCAAGCGTCAGCAGACGCCCGCGCCGGCGGAGGAAACGCCAGCCGTCGAACCGACCTTCTTCGTCGCGACGCTCGGCGACACGCTTGGCGTTCTTCTCGCGAACGGGCTGAAGCAAGGTCTTTCCGACAAGCCGGATGTGGCGATCCTCAGCAAAGCCAAGGAAAGCTCCGGCCTCGCGCGAGAGGATTTCTACGACTGGAAAAAGGCGGCGCATGAGATCGCCGGCGACGCGCAGAAGGTCAATGTCGCCGTCATCATGCTGGGCAGCAACGACCGCCAGGCGATTCAGCAAGGCTCCGAATCCTACGAGCCCTTCTCGCCGCGCTGGCGGGAGATTTACGCCGCGCGCGTCGACGCCGTGATCGCCGCCTTCCAGGAGAAGGGGATTCCGGTGATATGGGTCGGCCTGCCGGTCATGAAGAACGAACGCTTCTCCGCCGACATGGCGCAGCTCAATGAAATCTTCCGCGCCCGCGTGGAGAAAGCCGGCGCGGCCTATATCGACATATGGGAGGCGATGGCGGACGAGCACGGCCAATACAGCGCCTTCGGCCCGGACATTAACGGCCAGATCGTCAAGCTGCGTTCGGCGGACGGGGTGCATTTCACTGACGCCGGCGCGCGCAGCGTGGCGCATTTCGTCGATACGGAAATCAAACGCATTTACGATGAATATCGGGAGCGGACGCCGCTGAACGCCGCCGCGCCGCCCGCCGCGGCGCCGCCTCCCGATGCCGGCGCGCG
>NZ_JAZHYN010000073.1:0-10376 GCF_036576025.1 Methylocystis borbori
GGAGCGCGAAACGGCGCGCCGTGCGGGCTCGCGCGAGGAGGCGCCGGCGATCGGCAAGTCGCGCGGCGCTTCGGGACAAAACGGGACGCCCGCTCCCCGCAAACTCGATCAGTCGGCGTAGAGGCTTTCGAGAAGACGTTACGCCGCGAGATCGACAAAGACGCGGCCGTCGCGATCCTCGATTTCGACGATCCATAGATCGGAGTCGAATTTGATCTCGCGCTTCAGCCGGTCTTCCGCCTCGGCCGGATCGAGCCAGTCGCCCGGATGAAGCCGCGCGAACTGCCGATCGACGCCCGGAGGCGGCTCCTCGCTTTGCGGCGCGGGGCCATAGACCGCCGCCCGGCCGTCCAGCCGATCGAGCTTGATGAAGATGGCGCCGGCCTCCGCCGCGCCGCGCCGCCGCAGCATGGCCGACGCGCCCTCGACCCCGGCGCGGCGGATGAGCGCGCTGACGAATATGTCCGACCGTAAACGCATGCGACGGAAACTAGAGCGCGCGGCGAAAAAGTGGAACCCGGTTTTTCGCGTAAAGCGCGCTCTGCCTTTTGAATCGATCACAGTGCATTTGGGCGATTTCGCCCGCAGCGTGATCGAGCGCCTGCCTTGGGCGCTTGTCGAATGGCGGCTATTCGCGCGTCAGACCCGAGCGCGCCGCAAGCTGGCGCAAAAGCTTAGGCGTCAGTTCGCCCTTCGCGGTCAAGCCGCTGTCGCGCTCGAACGCCGCGAGCGCCTGGCGTGTCCCGGCGCCGAATGTGCCGTCGGCGCGCACGACATAGCCGAGCTTCAACAGCGCGCGCTGCGCGTAGAGCACATCCTTTTCGACGGCCGCGTTCTTGTCGGCGGGCGCGGCCTTCTCGACGCTTTCCGCCTGCGGCGCGCGATTGGCGAGGAGCTGTCCGATCGGGTCGCGCTTCTTTTCGGCGGCGCGCGGCGGCGCCTCGGCTTTGCCCGCGTCGATCTTATCCTGCTTGATCGCCGCGGCGCTCATTTGAGCAAGGCGTTGCGCCTCGGCGGGCGCGGCCTCCGGGACGGCGCGCGCGGGCTCGATGGCGACCCGGCGCGGCGGCGGAGTCGGCGTTTCGGGTTTCGGCGCAAGAGAGACCTGCGTCGAAAAGAGCGGCGCCGGATGGCGGCCGTCCTGGAAGAAGAGCGCATTCATCGGCACGCCGATCGCCGCGACGCCGGCGATGCCGAGAATGAGCGTCGCGCCGAGCCGGCGCGCCCCAAAAATGCGCCTCATGAAGGATCGGCCCTGTCTCTTGTCGACGCGCCGCTTGGCGGCGCGCTCGTTAGGCAGGGAGTCGAAGTGGGAGGCGTCGAGCGAGAGGTCACGCAATTTTCACCGCCATTTCTTTTTGGTTTCTTGCGCCGGAGCCGGCGCCGATATTGGCGATCGGCGCCGCATCGTGACGCGCGATGGTTTCGATCCGCGCCATGGCGTGAGCGGCGACGGCGTTCTTGCTGCAGTCGGCGGGCAGGCGCACGGTCACGCAAGCGCCTTTGCCGGGCGCGCTCTCGATCGTGATCGAGCCGCCATGGAGGCCGACGAGGCCGCGCACCACCGAAAGTCCGAGACCCGCGCCTTCGTAAGCGCGATCATGCGCAGCGCTCGCCTGGAAGAAGGGATCGCCGAGCCGCGCGAGATCGCAAGCTGCGACGCCGACGCCATTGTCTGAGACGGTGAGGGCAAGTTGATCGCCTTCCTCGCGCAGCCGCACGCGCACCCGGCCGCCCGGCTGCGTGAATTTTATTGCGTTCGACAGAAGGTTGAGCAGGATCTGCCTGAAGGCGCGCTTGTCGGCGACGATTTCCTCGATGGCGCCTTCATCTTCCCGCGTCAGCGTCACGCCGGCCTCGAGGGCCTGAAGCCGCATCATGTCGCAGCATTGATCAATCAGCGCCGCCGGCGCGAAGGGTTCCGGGACAAGCCGCATCGAACCCGCTTCGATCTTCGACATGTCGAGAATCGAATTCACGACGTCGAGCAGGTGACGCCCGGAGTCGCCGATGATCTTTGCATATTCCCGCTGTTTCGCCGGCTCGGGGGGAGAGAGCGTCTGATTGGCGAGCATTTCGGAAAAGCCGATGATGGCGTTGAGCGGCGTCCTCAACTCATGGCTGACATTGGCGAGAAAGCGCGTCTTTCCGGCGACGGCGCGCTCGCCTTCGAGACGCGCGCGGAGAAGCGCCTCTTCCGCGCGCAGGACGCGTATAGCGACGATCACGACGTATATGACGAGGGGCGCGGCGAATATCGCGAGCGTCGAGGCATAGAGCGCATGAAAGCCGATCGCGAGGGCGAGCGCCGACAGGCCAAGGAGCGCGCTCGCGGCGCCGATCCGCCGGGCGATGATGGCGCGAGGACGCGCCGGCTCCGACGGCCGGCCGGTCCCGCTTTCAGGCAAGACGCGATCCGTCCATGACGCGGGACGGCTATGGTCGGCGAAGCTCAGCAAGATGACGCGCTCCCTACTGCGCGCATTCTTGCCGGGCGATCTTAAGCAGCCGCTAAATCGCCGCGATCATTTCGCCTTTTTAGCGCCCAAGCGTCGACATGGTTTGCAACTTATTGCCGCCATGATTCACAATTTCCCGCCGCGTATTTACGAAGGCTCAACCTGGCGGGGCCATGACTGGCGCGTGGTCATGCCCGAAAGGGAGCGGCGCTTGGTCTTTCTTGCAAAATGCGCGCTCTGCATCCTCCTTGTCTGCGTCGCGCTGGACTGGCGGCCGCTCGGCGCGCCGTCCGCGCCAGGGCGCGAAGGCGCCGTCGTCGCGCGCCGTGCGCCGCCGCCGGCCGACAAGGGATTCGCGCATCAGTTTGCGGAAGCGGCTAATTCCCTGACGCGCGCGGCGATGGACGCGCTCGCCGGGGCGGCGCGCGACAAATGTCTGGCCGCTCCACAGGATTGCATTTCCGCGGCGCAGCGCCTGCAAGCGGCCGCGCCGCGCGCGCGATAGAAGCATCAATCCACGATGGCCCCGTGTGCATTAACTTGTGCCAATGTCAGACATTTTTTGCCGAATCGGAATTTTAACTTTAAAAAAAACGAGCGTGCTTGGCGCGCGATTTTGAGGCCGAACCGCCACCGGGGCGCATATCCGCATTCGCACTCGCGCGCGACCGCTCTGCGCGTCGCGATCCATTCATTCCCTCTCTTTCAAGGAGGCGGCAATGTCCGACGAAATCCGTACGCAGTCCGAGGATACGGTCTCCCGCGTCGAATTGAACAATCTGCAGGAGCAGCTCAAGGCGACGCGCCTCGAGCGCGATCGGCAGATTTTCGAAAAATCAGAGATCGTCGCCAAGGCTAACGCCTATGCGAAGGAGCGCGACGATCTGCGCGAGAGCCTGACCGCCGCGACCGCCGAGCGCGATCGCCTCGCCGCCGAAAAGGCGACGGCCGCGACCAAGGCGGCGGAGGCGCAGCGCGACGCCGAGACGGCGTCTCGACGCGCCGAGGAGGCGCTGGCCGAGGTCGCCCGGCTCCGCAACGCCCTTGCGGCGGTCCCGACCACCGATCCCATAGCCGTGCTCTGGGCCTATGCCCAGGAGAAGACCAAGGCCGGCGTCGCCTGGGCGCGCGGAAAAATCCCCCCCGACAGCCCGGCTCTGCCCTGGTTCGACAAGACGATCGAGGTCGTGACGCAGATCGGCTGCATGGCGATCAAGGCGGCGGACGCCTTCATCCGTTGGGCCGTTCCCAAGGCGATCGAGCTGTTCAACCGCGGCAAGGCGGAGCTCGAGGCAAGGATGGAAAAGAAATAGCTCTTTGCCATTGCGTTTCGCGGAGGCGTGTCGCTTCCGCGAAAAATTTTTCAACCGCGACCGAACCAGAAATCGAGTTCGCGGCGGCGCCGACGATCATACGCCTGCGTCCCGGCGTCGGCGCCAGGCGCCCCAATTTGCCAGCTGTCGCTGTCGGCGAGGCCTGTCCAGCGTTTTTCCTGCGGCGTATTGCTTTGTGAAGCGCGCCAGCGGTACTGGTTGTAGACCTCCATGATCTTCGTCGCATATTGCGCGGCGACGAAGGGCTCGTCCCGGACGATCAGCAGATTTTCGTCATTCACCGCCGACGCCTTCGGCCCCAAATTATGCGAGCCGGTAATGACGATCGGGTTGTCGCCGAATGGATCGACCACCACAACTTTCGAATGAATCATCGCAAAGGCGCCGGGAAGTTTTTTTAGCTCCCTTTGAAAGAACTTGCTTGGCGCGTCGATCGCGGCGGGCAGCACGACATCGGCGTTCGCATCGATACGGCTGCCGCGATTGAAGAGGGTGACGGGATTTTTCTCCGTGCCGGGATTCTGATTGACGACGCCTTGAATGTAGAGGTCGGGTTTGTATTGCGCCGAGGCCGGAGAGGCGAGTTCGATGATGTCATTGAGAAGCGAGCCGCGCGGTCCCGGGTTGAACATCGCGAAAAGGACGCCTTGTTGCGCCCCGTGAATCAGTTCGCGCGCTTCATTGAGTTCACCCTGGTCGTCAAGCGGCGTAAACCAGAGCGTCACGTTTTTGGCGTGACGCGGCCTGTCGTCTTCGGCACGCAGCCCGTCCGGCGTCGCATCGCCAGCATCGGCCAACGCTTTCCATTGCGCCAGATATTCCTTGGCGAGACTGGCGCTCTTGATGAACACGCCATTATTTCCTTGGGTGCAGAGACCCGTCATCGACCAATTGGTGCTGCCGGTCCACACCGCTTTCGGCGCGCGCGCGTCATCGCAAAGGACCAGAAACTTATTGTGCGCGAGCGCGCGCGGCGCTGAAAAGCGGTCGCGTACGTCGCACAGGCCAGCAAGCTTTGCGCGCGCATCCTTATTCGCATCTTCCCCCTTCTTCTTCACGCTGCCATTGCCCAGCACCACATGCGCGCGCTTCTTGAGCAGCGCGAGCCGATCGACCAATTCGGGATCATTGAGCTCGAATAGCGCGGCGTAGACATGGCGCTTTTCGTCGATCGCCTCGTCGAGAAGCGCCAGCATTTTCTCGCGTAGACCGCCGCCGAGAAAATTGCGGATAGGATCGCCGCGTTTGCCGATGATCTGGCGCAGCTTCGCGCCTTTCAGTCGTTCGTCTTCTTTAGGGTCGGCGGCTTTCGGCAAAAGCCGCGCAAGCCATTGCGTGGCGACGATGCCGCGATTGAAGTAACAGGAGAGATTGGCGCGTTTGGCGGGACCGATAATCACCGTTTCGCTCCAGTCGGAGCCGTTCGCGTCGTCTTGCTGGAGCGACTCGCGCGATCCCACCATCGGAACCACACGATAGGCGACTTCATCGCCGGCGTTCACGGCGAAATCGGACCACAGATATTTCTGAATCGGCCAGATCGTCGTGGGCCGGCGGGTTCCTTCCGCGACGTCCGGTCCGTCGGCGAAGCCCACCCAGCTCGCGACGATTTCCTCTGCGAAACCGTCGGCCGCGTTCGCGACCGTATTAGGAGACGCGGCGCTGCCTTTAGCCCGCTTCACGCGGCGGTACAGGGCGAAGCCGCGGCATTTAGGTATGAAGTCGGCCTCCCAGGCGATAAAGGCGTCGTCAGCGCCGCCTTTGACGGTGATCTGAATGGACATGAAATCTCGGCTCCTTTGAAAAACTTCAAAAAATGCGCTGTTTAGCGACCATACGACGTGTCGTCGCCTATGATCCCTCTCCGTGACGGTTTTGCAACGCTTGCGTGGGGGTTCCCGCTTCCCTTCCCCCTGCCGCCCTGCTATCCCCGCGCCATGACCTCCCATAAAATCGAAAATATCCGCAATTTCTCGATTGTCGCGCATATCGACCACGGCAAATCGACGCTCGCCGACCGGCTGATCCAGGAGACCGGGACGCTTGCCGCCCGCGAGATGGTCGAGCAGGTGCTCGACTCGATGGATATCGAGCGCGAGCGCGGCATTACGATCAAGGCGCAGACCGTGCGCCTCAATTACAGGGCCAAGGACGGCAAGGACTATGTCCTCAATCTGATGGACACGCCCGGCCATGTCGACTTCGCCTATGAGGTGTCGCGCTCGCTCAAGGCCTGCGAAGGCTCGCTCCTCGTCGTCGACGCCTCGCAGGGCGTCGAGGCGCAGACGCTCGCCAATGTCTATCAGGCGATCGACGCCGGCCACGAAATCGTGCCGGTCTTGAACAAGATCGACCTGCCGGCGGCCGAGCCCGATCGCATCAAGGAGCAGATCGAGGAAGTCATCGGCCTCGACGCCTCCGACGCCGTGCTGATCTCGGCGAAGACGGGCCTTGGCGTCCCCGACGTTCTCGAGGCGATCGTCACGCGCTTGCCCCCGCCTTCCGGCGACGAAAAGGCGCCTTTGAAGGCGCTGCTTGTCGACAGTTGGTACGACGCCTATCTCGGCGTCGTCGTGCTGCTGCGCATCTTCGACGGAACCCTGAAGAAGGGCCAGAAGATAAAGATGATGGCGACGGACGCCCATTACGAAATCGACAAGATCGGCGTCTTTCGTCCCAAGATGCAGGATGTCGCGGCGCTCGGGCCGGGCGAAGTCGGCTTCATCACCGCGCAGATCAAGCAGGTCGCCGATACGCGCGTGGGCGACACGATCACTGACGACAAGAAACCGACCGCCGAGCCGCTGCCGGGCTTCAAGCCGGCGCAGCCCGTCGTCTTCTGCGGTCTCTTTCCGGTCGACGCCGCGGATTTCGAGGATTTGCGCGCCGCGATCGCCAAGCTGCGCCTCAACGACGCGAGTTTTTCCTATGAGATGGAGACATCCGCCGCGCTCGGCTTTGGCTTCCGCTGCGGCTTTCTGGGCCTCCTGCATCTCGAAATCATTCAGGAGCGGCTGCAGCGCGAATTCGATCTCGATCTCATCGCGACGGCGCCGTCGGTCATCTACAAGATCACGCTGACGAATGGCGACGAGATCGAATTGCATAATCCCGCCGACATGCCGGATGTCGTGAAGATCGACGAGATCAAGGAGCCCTGGATCAGGGCGACGATCCTGACGCCCGACGACTATCTCGGTTCGGTGTTGAAGCTCTGTCAGGACAGGCGCGGCGCGCAGGTCGATTTGAACTATGTCGGCAAGCGCGCCATGGCGGTTTACGACCTGCCGCTCAACGAAGTCGTGTTCGATTTCTATGACCGGCTGAAGTCGATCTCAAAGGGCTATGCGAGCTTCGACTATCAGCTCACCGACTATCGCGCCGGCGATCTCGTGAAGATGAGCATTCTCGTCAACAGCGAGCCTGTCGACGCGCTCTCCATGCTCGTGCATCGCACCCGCGCCGAGGGGCGCGGCCGGCAGATGTGCGAGAAGCTCAAAGAGCTCATTCCGCCGCATATGTTCCAGGTGCCGATCCAGGCGGCGTTAGGGGGCAAGATCATCGCGCGCGAGACGGTGCGGGCCTTTCGCAAGGACGTGACGGCGAAATGCTATGGCGGCGACGTGACGCGCAAGCGCAAGCTGTTGGAGAAGCAGAAAGAAGGCAAGAAGAAGATGCGCCAGTTCGGCCGCGTCGAGATTCCGCAGGAGGCGTTTATCGCGGCGCTGAAGATGGAGGAGTAGGGCAAAACCTAAATAATTGCGGAAATGATTATAGGTTCGCGGAGCGCTTGCCGCCCCTCTCCCCGCTTGCGGGGAGAGGTAAGGTGAGGGGCCGTGGGGATTAGAAGAAAGAAATTTTCATGCGCGGCCTACGCATAATCGAAACGCGTCGCGCCCGTTCCTTGCGGCGAGACGCCACTGGCGCAGAAAGCATTCTTTGGAAACGCCTTCACAACCGCGCTCTTGGCGGCTTCAAATTCGTGCGGCAGGCGCCGATCGGTCCTTTTATCGCGGATTTTCTGTGCCGGGAATGCAAGCTGATCGTCGAGATCGACGGCGAGACCCATTCGACCGACGACGAGATCGCGCGCGACGCGCGACGAACGGTCTATCTTCAAGAGCAAGGCTATCGCGTCATCCGCTTCGTGAATGCGGAAGTCTATGAGAACGTCGAAGCGATCGCGAAGGCCATTCTCTTGGCGTTGAATGAAACTGCGCGCTAATCGCCCAGCCCCTCACCTTACCTCTCCCCGCAAGCGGGGAGAGGGGCGTCAGGCGTTTCGCGAAAAAATCACGCGCGCCCGATGTTGGAGAGGCGTAGCGCCGCTATCCCTTCTCACCGCTTGCGGGGAGAAGTGAGATGAGGGGCCGGGTGATTGGCCAAAGAGTTGAAAAACCTATGCGTCACAAACCACTGGCTTGATGGGGTCCGAGACAAGGCGATCACTCTCTCGCCAGCGCGATCATCACCGCGCCGACGAGCATCACCACGACGCCGAGCCGCCGGCCGCCCGTCTCCTCCTTCAACACATGCCCGCTGGCGAGCACGGTGAAGAGCGCCGAGAGCCGCTTGATGGCGATGACATAAGGCGTGAACAGCACGGTGAGCGCCCACATCTGCATGGCGCTGCCGAAGGCCATCGCCGAGCCGGCGCCGATGGCGTAGCGCAGCGCGAAGAGGCGCGGCGCGGCGCGCCGCGCCGCGAGCCAATAGAAGACGGAGCAAGACGCGATCACGATCATCAAAGCGGCGATCCAGATGAGCGGCGTCGACGCGCGAACGCCGAGCTTGTCGATATTGGAGGTGACGCTCCAGATGACCGCCGTCCCGAGCATCAGCCGCGCGCCTTTGTCGCGCGCGAGGATGTGAAAATTGAAGCGGCGCCCATTGGCCTCGCCCGCGTCGAGCAGGCCGACGCCGAGCACGGTGAAGAGCACGCCGAAGACGCCCATGGGCGGCGCGTGCTCGCCTGTCATAATCGGCGAGGTGACGAGCATCAGCACAGGCGTCAGCAGCACCAGCGGCGCGACGAGCGAGGCGTCGGAGAGGCGAAAGGCGCGGATATAGAGCAGGTAGGCGACCGCGTTGAGCGCGCCCGACCAGGCGAGAAGCGTCCAGAATTCGGGCTTTGTCAGAGCGGCGAGCGTTTCGCCCGGCGCGGTCAGCAGCCCCGGATAGGCGATAAGGCAGGCGAGGGTCAGCAGCGCGGCGCCGGCGCACCATTGCGCGGCGAGAATGGCGCGGTCGTCCGCCGTCCGCGTCGCGGCCTTGGTGCCAAGGTCGGTGACGGACTGGCAGATCGCGGAGACGAGCGCGCCGAGAAGGGCGAGAAGGGCGAGGTCCATGGCGCGCTATATCGCATGATCCGCAAAAGTGGGAACCGGTTTTGCGATCGGATCATGCGCGAAAGACAGGCATGATCCGCAAGAGTGGGAGTGGGCTTTGCTGAGCGACCGTTGAAAGCTCAATCACACTCGCCCTCATGCTGAGGAGCCTGCGTAGCAGGCGTCTCGAAGCGCGAGGGCGAGTTTCAGATGGCGGTGCATGAAGGTTTCCTCATCCTTCGAGACGCGCCCTTAGGGCGCTCCTCAGGATGAGGAAACCTTCACCCAATCGACATCGCTTTTGCTTTTTGGTGAGATCACGCGCCGGATTTGATCGCCGTCACCAGCGTGTCGACGCCGTCGCGATATTCGACCGTCACCACGAAGCCAAGGGCGCGCAGCCGTTCGAGCGCCGGCGTGAAATACATGATGTGGTCGGCGGACTCGTCGCTATAGAGATGCACGATCCAGTCCTCGAGAAGATCGAGCCGGTCCATATCCTTGAACAGCTTGAACCAGCGCCGCACCTCGGCCTGCGTCTCGGCGAGATGGGCGGCGCGGTCGTCGATCGCATAGCGGTCGCCATTGATGAAAAGCCCGCCGGGCTTGAGCACGCGATGGATTTCCGCGATGACCAAACCGCGATAGTCGTCGAGGAAATTATGGATGGCGTAATTCGAGGCGACGAGGTCGACGCTAGCTTGGGGCAGGGCGCACAGCGCTTGAAGCGCGTCGGCCTCGAAGAATTCGACGCGGCCGGCGGCGACATGATCGGCGAGATTGACGCGCGCCTGATCGAGCATTTTCGCGGCGCTGTCGATCGCGGTGAGCTTAAGGTCGCCCCGCGCGGCAAGAAGCTCCAGCGTGCTGATCCCGGTGCCGCAGCCGATCTCGAATCCCTTGAGCGGCCCATCCTCCGACCGCCAGGCGGCGACATAAGCGGCAAGCTTATGCGCAAGCGCCGGCGCCTTGGGACACATCAGTCGCAGCATGTCATATTCCGCGCCGATCTGGCCGGTGAAGAGATTTTCCTCAAGAGCGGACATGAGCGCTGTTTCGCATATCGCGCAAGGCCGGGCAAGCGCCGCGCGACTTTTCCCGCGCCCGGCGCCATGATAGCGAGGCGAGGAAGAAGCGAGCGGAGCGCAGTCATGACGCAGGCTTTACGCAATGAGGCGAAGGTGGGGGGGGGCGGCGCATCGCTCGCCCAGGCCCTTGCCGCGCTGGGCCGCGCCGCGCGCGCCGCCGCCCGCGCC
>NZ_JAZHYN010000074.1:0-9629 GCF_036576025.1 Methylocystis borbori
GACGCCGGCCTAGCGACCGGGGGCGCCGCGACTACGGGCTCGGCCGGCGCGCCGCCGTTCTTCGCCGGCGCGGCCGCGCCGTCTAAAATCTCGCCGAGCAGCGCGCCGGGCTGAACTGTCTCGCCTTCCTTGACGAGAATTTCGGCGAGGACGCCGGCTGCGGGCGCGTTGACTTCGAGCGTGACCTTGTCGGTCTCGAGCTCCGCCAGGGTTTCGTCGGCTCGCACCGCGTCGCCCGCTTTCTTGAACCATCGGCCGATGGTCGCCTCGGTCACGGATTCGCCGAGAGTCGGCACGCGAATTTCGGTCATTGGCGTCTTGCCCTCCGCAGCGAAGCGTTGACAGGCGAATCGCAACTGTTACACTGCGACACTCTCTCACATTGCCGGAATTTTCACGACATGCCCGCGACCAAGCGCGCCGTCTACAGCATTCGATCCGACATTCTCGACCGCTTCAATGCCGCCTATCAAGGGCGGGAGCGAAGCAAGATGATCGAGCGGATGATGTTGCGCGTCCTTGACGCGGAAGAAAACGAAATCGCCGCCGCCGCCGCGCAAATCGAAAGCGACCCGGAGCTCGCGTCCTATCGCGAAACCTCCGACTGGGCCGACGCCAACGCTGTCGATACTTTCTCGCGTTTCTAAGTCGTGAGTCTTCGGCGCGGCGACATTCATTGGATCGCCTTTCCGGATCGAAATCCCGAAGGCTCCGAAATTCAAAAGACTCGGCCGGGCGTCATCGTCTCCCGGACCAAGGCGAATGAGTTTCGCCGCACCGTCATCGTCGTTCCGCTGACGCACGGCTCCAAGGAATTTCCGCCCATCGTCATCCCGATTCCTTCTGCGGGCGAAACCAGTAAGGCGGTCTGCGATCAGTTGGCGGCGGTGGACAAGAAACGCATCGGCGCGAAAATCGGGACGCTGACCGACGCCGAGCTTGCCCATCTCTCGCAATGCCTGCGCAAAGTCCTGAATATTTGAAGCCTTCGCATTCACGCCCCGAACGCCTCTTCCAAAAAAGTCTTCAATTGCGCGAGATGACGCGACATGGTCCCCGCCGCCGTCGCGGCCGCGGCGGGACGCCCGACATAGCGCGCGCGCTTCGTCTTGCCGCCGACCTGCGCCAGCACCCATTCGAGATAGGGCTCGACGAAGAACCAGGCGCCCATGTTCTTGGGCTCTTCCTGACACCAGACGATGTCGGCTTCCTTGAAGCGCGCGAGCGCGGTGACAAGGCCCTTGAGCGGGAAGGGATAGAGCTGCTCGACGCGCAGCAGATAGACGTCGTCGATCCCGCGTTTTTCGCGCTCTTCCCAAAGATCGTAATAGACCTTGCCGGAGCACAGGACGACGCGGCGGATTTGCTCGTCGGGCCTCAGCGCCGACTTCTCCGTCGGCGCGGTCTCGGCCTCATCCAGCAGCAGGCGCTGGAAGCTCGACGCCATGCCCATTTCGCCAAGACGCGAGACGGCGCGCTTGTGGCGCAGGAGCGATTTCGGCGTCATCAGCACCAGCGGCTTGCGGAAGCTCCGATGCAGTTGCCGGCGCAGGATGTGGAAGTAATTCGCCGGTGTCGAGCAATTGGCGACCTGCATATTGTCCTCGGCGCAAAGCTGCAGATAGCGTTCGAGCCTAGCCGAAGAATGTTCCGGCCCCTGCCCCTCATAGCCATGCGGCAGCAGGCAGACGAGGCCCGACATGCGCAGCCATTTGCGCTCGGCCGAGGAGATGAACTGGTCGAAGACGACCTGCGCGCCATTGGCGAAATCGCCGAATTGCGCCTCCCACATGACGAGCGCCTCGGGCTCGGCGAGCGAATAGCCATATTCGAAGCCGAGGACCGCCTCTTCCGACAGCATGGAGTTGACGACCTCGTAGCGGCCCTGACGCTCGGCGATATGATTGAAGGGCAGATAGCGGTCTTCGGTCTCCTGATCGATGAGCACGCTATGGCGCTGCGAGAAGGTGCCGCGCTCGCTGTCTTGTCCCGAGAGGCGGACATTATAGCCTTCACGCAGGAGCGAGCCGATGGCGAGCGACTCCGCCGTCGCCCAGTCGATCGGCCCGCCCTGCTCAATCGCCGCCTTGCGATTGTCGAGAAAGCGCTGGATCGTGCGATGCAGGTGAAAGCCTTCCGGCGTCGCGACGATTTTGGCGCCGATCTCGTGCAGCGTCTCCAGCGGCACGCCGGTCTGGCCGCGCCGCTCGTTTTCGGAAAGCTGCGAACCGGGCTTCATCCCCGCCCAGCGGCCATCGAGCCAGTCCGCCTTATTGGGCTTATAGGCCTGGCTGGCCTCGAACTCCTGTTCGAGACGCGCGCGCCACTCCTCCTTCATCCGATCGACTTCGGCTTGCGAGGCGACGCCTTCGCCCATGAGGCGCTCGGCGTAAATGTCGAGCGTCGTGCGATGCGCGCGGATCTTCTTATACATCAGCGGCTGGGTGAAGCCCGGCTCGTCGCCCTCATTATGGCCGAAGCGGCGGTAGCACCACATGTCGATGACGACGGGCTTTTGAAACTGCTGGCGGAATTCGGCGGCGACGCGCGCCGCAAAGACGACGGCTTCCGGGTCGTCGCCGTTCACATGCAGGATCGGCGCTTCGACCATCTTCGCCACGTCGGAAGGATAGGGCGAGGAGCGCGAATAGCGCGGATAGGTGGTGAATCCGATCTGATTGTTGATGATGAAATGCACCGAGCCGCCGGTGCGATGGCCCTTGAGGCCGGAGAGGCCGAAACATTCGGCGACGACGCCCTGGCCGGCGAAGGCCGCATCGCCATGAATGAGCAGCGGCATCACCGCGCGGCGGTCGCCGTCGGCGCAATGATACTGGTCCTGCTTGGCGCGCACTTTTCCCAAGACGACGGGATCGACGATTTCGAGATGCGACGGATTGGCGGTGAGCGAGAGATGCACCCGGTTGTCGTCGAAGGCGCGGTCGGACGAAGCGCCGAGATGATATTTGACGTCGCCCGAGCCCTCGACTTCGTCGGGCAGGAAGGAGCCGCCCTTGAATTCGTGAAACAGCGCGCGATGCGGTTTGGCCATCACCTGGGAGAGCACATTGAGGCGCCCGCGATGCGCCATGCCGAGCACGATCTGCTTCACGCCGAGCGCGCCGCCGCGCTTGATGATCTGCTCCAGCGCCGGGACGATGGATTCGGCGCCGTCGAGGCCGAAACGCTTGGTGCCGGTATATTTCACGTCGAGGAATTTCTCGAAGCCTTCGGCCTCGACGAGCTTATTGAGGATCGCGCGCTTGCCTTCCGGGGTGAAGACGATCTCCTTCTTTGGGCCTTCGATGCGCGCCTGCAGCCAGCCCTTCTCTTCCGGATTGGAGATATGCATGAATTCGAAGCCGATCGCGCCGCAATAGGTGCGGCGCAGGATCGTCACCATCTCGAAGAGCGTCGCGTATTGCATGCCCAGGACGCCGTCGAGGAAGATCTGGCGGTCGTAATCCTCGTCGGCGAAACCATAGGTCTGCGGATCGAGTTCGCCGTGATCCTGCCGCTGCTCGAGGCCGAGCGGATCGAGATTGGCGTGCAGATGTCCGCGCATGCGATAGGCGCGGATCATCATCAGCGCGCGCACCGAGTCGCGCGTCGCGCGCAGCACGTCCTCGCCGCTGGCGGGTAGCGGCGCCGGAAGGGTCGTCGCGGCGGGAGGCGAGACGACGGGCTTGGCGACGGGGGCGGGCGCCTCGCCGACGAAGGCGTTCACCCATTCGCCATTGCCGAGCGGCGGCCAGTCGCGCCGCGCCCAGCTCGGTCCCGCGGGCGCGACGCCCTGATGCGGCGCGACGCCCATCTCGGCGAAGAAGCTGCGCCAGTTGGGGCCGACCGAGGCGGGATCGGCCTCATAGGCCGCGAGCAGGCCTTCGAGATAGCTCGCGTTCGCGCCCTGCAGGAAGGATGTCGAATTCTTGAAATCGCTCTGCGCGGCGGCTTGCCCCTGCCCCGCCGGCGCGGCCGGCCCCGCCCCGCCATTCGTCTCAAATCGCGCCATTTCGTCTTTCCTAAAAGCGCCCGCGCTCGCAAGGGATCGCCGACGACTTTCGAAGCGCGAACGGGCTTGCGCTAACCCTTAAGCGCTTCGACCAATGTCTTTCCGAGCCTCGCAGGCGACGGCGACACTTTAATGCCCGCCGCCTCCATCGCGGCGATTTTGCTCTCGGCGCCGCCCTTGCCGCCGGAGATGATCGCGCCCGCATGGCCCATGCGGCGGCCAGGAGGGGCCGTGCGCCCGGCGATGAAGCCGACTGTGGGTTTACTGCGGCCGCGCTTCGCCTCGTCCTTCAAGAATTGCGCCGCGTCTTCTTCCGCCGATCCCCCAATCTCGCCGATCATGATGATGGACTTAGTGGCCTCGTCGGCGAGAAACAACTCCAGAACCTCGATAAAATCGACGCCTTTCACCGGATCGCCGCCGATGCCGACCGCGGTCGTCTGACCGAGGCCCTCGCGCGTCGTCTGAAAGACCGCCTCATAGGTGAGCGTGCCCGAACGCGACACGACCCCCACGGACCCGCGCGAAAAGATATTGCCGGGCATGATGCCGATCTTGCTTTCGCCCGCCGTGACGACGCCGGGGCAATTCGGCCCGATCAGCCGGGACTTGGAGCCGGTGAGCGCGCGCTTGACGCGGATCATGTCCTGCACCGGCACGCCTTCGGTGATGGCGACGATGAGCGGAATTTCGGCGTCGATCGCCTCGCAAATGGCGTCGGCGGCGCCCGGCGGCGGCACATAGACGACGCTCGCCTGCGCGCCGGTCTTCTCGCGCGCCTCGGCGACCGTGTCGAAAACGGGGAGATCGAGATGGGTGGAGCCGCCTTTGCCGGGCGAGACGCCGCCAACCATTTTCGTGCCGTAGTCGAGCGCCTGAACGGAATGAAAAGTGGCGGTCTTGCCGGTGAAGCCCTGGGTGATGACTTTGGTGTTTTTATCGATGAGCACGGACATGCGGAAATCCTGAAACGGCGAGACGATTCGCGCCTGTAGTCGAAGAAGCGAAAACCCGTAACGCCGCCGGTCGTCGCCCGCGCGGAACCTATTGACAAAAGTTCAGCCGCACAAGGCGGCGTCGCTCCCTGCGACAGGCCGCCGCAATCGCCATCGAGGACCTTCGCCCATCGTGGCGCCGCGAGCCTTTACGTTGGATGAACCAAAACAAAAAACCGGCGGTTTCCCGCCGGTCTTTAGATTTCGAGACGCCGAAACGCTTACGCGCTCGTCGCGCCGAGGGTCGACACGTCGACCTTCACGCCCGGGCCCTGGGTCGAGCTCAGGGCGACGCGCTGGATATAGGTGCCCTTGGCGCCCTGCGGCTTCGCCTTGGCCACGGCGTCGACGAAGGCCTTGATATTCTCGACGAGCTTGCCGTCGTCGAAAGAGGCCTTGCCGACCGTGCCCTGCACGATGCCGGCCTTTTCGACGCGAAACTCCACCGCGCCGCCTTTAGAGGCCTTCACCGCGCCGGCGACGTCCATTGTCACCGTGCCGACCTTCGGGTTCGGCATCAGGCCGCGCGGGCCCAGCACCTTGCCGAGACGGCCGACGAGCGGCATCATGTCCGGCGTCGCGATGCAGCGGTCGAAGTCGATCGTTCCGCCCTGCACCGTCGCGACCAAATCCTCCGCCCCGACGACATCGGCGCCGGCGGCCTTGGCCTCGTCCGCCTTGGGGCCGCGCGCGAAGACGGCGACGCGCAAAACGCGGCCGGTGCCGTTCGGCAGATTGACGACGCCGCGCACCATCTGGTCGGCGTGCTTGGGATCGACGCCAAGATTCATCGCGATCTCGACCGATTCGTCGAATTTCGCCTTGGCGCGCTCGCGCACGAGCTTGACGGCCTCGTCCACGGCATAGAGCTTGGTGCGCTCGATGCCCTCGCGCGCCTTGGCGATGCGTTTTCCGATATGCGCCATGGCCTTACTCCACCACCTGCAGGCCCATCGCGCGGGCCGAGCCTTCGATCATCGACATTGCGGATTCGATGGATGCGCAGTTGAGATCGACGATTTTCTTTTCGGCGATTTCGCGGATCTGCGCCTTCGTCACCTGGCCGACGACATTGCGCCCCGGCGTCTTGGAGCCGGAGGCGGGCTTTTTGCCGATCTTGAGGCCCACGGCCTTCTTTAAGAAGAAGCTGACCGGCGGCTGCTTCATCTCGAAGGTGAAGGAGCGGTCCTGATAGGCGGTGATGATGACGGGGATGGGCGTCCCCTTCTCGATCTGTCCCGTCTTGGCGTTGAACGCCTTGCAGAACTCCATGATGTTGAGGCCGCGCTGGCCGAGCGCGGGTCCGATCGGCGGCGACGGATTCGCCGCGCCGGCCGGCACTTGCAGTTTGATATAGCCGGCGATTTTCTTCGCCATTGCTTTTCTCCAACGGTTAGCGACGCGCGGCGCTGACGCGCCCGCTTCGCCGGTTGCAGTTCGTGGTGCGACATGAACTCCCGATGGCGACCGGGCATGTCTCCCACGTCGGGTTTTCGTTTCCGCTGGACGGAACGAAAAAAGCCCTCTGCGAGAGGGCCTGGGACTTATACTCGCGAGATCGGGAAAAGCAACTGATTGCCGCTGATGCGGGCCTCAATGCCTCTCGGGCGAAAGACCTACATGCTCTTCGTCCCCATCTCTTCGCCAAGGTCATCCACCTTCCCGTCGAGCTTGCGCAGCAGCGCGAACGTGAAATTTTCGACCTCGTCGCTCATCGCGGCTCCCATTCTGCTCAAGGGATCGGACTTCCGGGTCGCTCGAGACGCCGCTTGCGCGGCGGAGCCTCAATGAGCCGTTGAGTCTGCTTCTTGTTCGAGTCGGCGCAAGAGCGCCTCGAATTCGGCGATCAGCGCTCGCGGGCCTCTCATGAGCGCCGCTGAATCCCGCGCCGCGTCACAGTTTTTTCTTCCAGGCGAGTGCGCCGCGCAAGCCGCAATTCGCATGGGCGTCATCTGTGCCGCCTAAGCCGTGCCCGCGACTGTCCGGGAGCGGCGTTCAGTCTGCGCGCCCGGCTGACGGCGTCACCAATAAGGGGCGGAACACATGAAAAAGTTCTTTTATTTCACAAAGATTTGCGATTTTCGGCGCGGCGCTCGCCGCGGCGCTCGTCGGCTGTGCGCCTTTCGCGCTGGCCGATGATGACGATCACGGACGCCGCGATGACCATGGCGTGGCCATCGAGCTCGGGCCGCGTCCGTTCTATCTCGTCGATGGCATGGACGACGGACCGCTGAAGAGCCGGCTGATGGAATGCAAGACCGGTCCATTCCGCAGGACGGACTTTTCCATCGGCCATCGCGGCGCGGCGCTGCAATTTCCCGAGCACACGCTCGAATCCTACAATGCCGGCGCGCGCATGGGCGCGGGCATTGTTGAATGCGATGTGACCTTCACCAAGGATCGGCAGCTCGTCTGCCGCCACGCGCAGAACGATCTGCACACGACCACCAATATTCTGCTGACGCCCTTGGCGTCGAAATGCATCAAGCCGTTCTCCGCTGCGGCGGGCGCCGTTCCCGCGAGCGCCGAATGCCGCACGTCGGAACTTTCGCTGAGCGAGTTCAAGTCGCTGCGCGGCAAGATGGACGCGTTCGATCCGGCGGCGAAAACGCCGCAGGAATTCCAGGGCGGCACGCCCTCCTGGCGCACGGACCTCTATACCGGACGCGGCACGCTTATCACGATGCGCGAGGCCATCCGGCTCAACAAGCGCAACGGCGTCAAGCATACGCCCGAGCTCAAGAGCGGCGACCCCACGTCGATATCTACGATCTTCGGCGGCCAGGAGGCCTATGCTCAGGCCTTCGCCAATGTTCTACGCGAGGAGGGCGTCGATCCTCGCGACGTCTATCCGCAGTCGTTCAACGTCAACGATATACTCTACTGGATCGCCAAGACGCCCTATGGCGGGCAGGCGGCGTTTCTGATCGATTACGACGCGGCGACCGACAATATCCTGTTGTTCAACAAGACCGGCCAACAGCTCTTGACGCGCGCCGAACAGTTGGCATTCCTGGCCGAGATCAAGCGCGCCGGCGTTCGCATTCTCGCGCCCGCGATGCCCGCGCTTCTCGCCGTCGACGGCGACCGTGTCGTCGCCTCGAGGTTCGCGAAGGACATCAAGAGCCTGGGCTTCGAGATCATCGCCTGGACCTTCGAGCGCGCCGATCTGCGTCAAGGCGCGTCGAAGGCTGGGTTCTACTACGACTTCGATCCCACCGGCGCCGCGATAAAGAAGGACAGCGACATGTATAAGGCGCTCGATGCGCTGGCGCGCGACGTGAAGGTCATCGGCGTCTTCTCGGACTGGCCGGCGACCGTGACCTATTACGCGAACTGCGTGGGTCTGCGGTAGCAGAGTCCCGGGCGCGCGGCCACGCCGCGCGTCCGCCTCCTTGGCGGCAGGACGGAATCTTAAACCTTCTCGACCTGGGCGAACTCCAGCTCCACCGGCGTCGGCCGGCCGAAGATCGAGACGGCGACCTTGAGCCGCGAGCGCGCCTCGTCGATTTCCTCGACGAGCCCATTGAAGGAGGCGAAAGGCCCGTCGGCGACGCGCACCGTCTCGCCGACCTCGAACATGATCGTCGGCTTCGGCCGCTCGACGCCCTCGGCGACCTGGCCCTTGATGCGCAGCGCCTCTTCCTCGCTGATCGGCATCGGCTTGTTGTCGGCGCCGAGAAAGCCCGTGACCTTCGGCGTGTTCTTGATGAGCGAGAAGACCTGGTCGCTGAGGTCGCATTTCACCAGCACATAGCCGGGGAAGAATTTGCGCTCGGCGGAGACCTTGCGGCCGCGCCGCACCTCCATGACCTGTTCGGTCGGGACCAGAATCTCTTCGAAGCTGTCGGCGAGTCCACGCTGCGCCGCCCCCTCGCGAATCGCCTCGGCGACCTTCTTTTCGAAGTTCGAATAGGCGTGGACGATATACCAGCGCATGCTCATATCGGCGCCACTAGCTCCAATGATTTAAACGCCCAGGATCAGGCCGACGCCGAAACGCAGCGCATAATCGACGACGACGAAAAACAGGCTGGCGAACAGAACCATGAGAATCACGAGGCCGGTCGTGATGAAAGTCTCCCGCCGCGAGGGCCAAGTGACCTTGGCCGCCTCGGAGCGGACTTCCTGCAGGAATTGAAACGGATTGACCATTCGACTACCGGCGGCTTTCAGGAACGGGGCGGCCGCGACACGGGCGCGCCGCAAAACAGTCGCGGCGCGGGGCCTCTCGACCACGCGCCACGAATTACCCTTAGCTTATAGCCCCTCGGCCCCCGCCCGCCAAGCGAAAAAAGTACCAGTGAAAAACACGCGGTTACGGGCGACCGACGCCGTTGAGGCGCTGGCGCGCGGCAGCGCCGCTGGCTCCGCCGGCGGCAATTGCGCCTCCGCCCGTCGTTTCCCGTCGTCTCGGCAAAGCCGCGCATTGCCCCCAAGGCTCGATTGCCGCTATGAGGGCGCGGCTTTCCCTTCGAGCGAGGAAGAAGAAGATGCGCTCAATCTCTTGGATCGCGGCGCCTTTGATCGCGGCCGGCGCGCTCGCCGGCTGCAATGCGGCGCGCGCCCCTCAAGTCGCCCCTCAAGCCCAGGCGGCGCGACCGGCCGAGCCGCCGCCGCCC
>NZ_JAZHYN010000075.1:0-9263 GCF_036576025.1 Methylocystis borbori
CGGCGCGATACACCGGGATCACCACCCGCGCGCCAGGCTTGATCTGAGCGGCTGTCGTGAAGCCGTTGGTGCGCAGCAGCGCGTCGGCGGGGACGCCGTAACGGGTCGCGAGGACCGCGGCGGTTTCGCCCTGGCTGACGACGATCGGCGTGCCGCCTTCCGCGCTCCAGCGCGCGGGGCCTAGGCTCCCCGCGGGGGCGGGAGCCTGAGCGACGGGACGGGGCGCCGCAGCGCTCGCCGAGGGCGCCGGCAATGGACGGGATTCGACGGGCGTCGAAGCGGCTGACTTCTCCGCTGGCGGCAGGATCGCGCCGGTCGGCGCGCGATCGACGCCGCGCGAGGCGACCTTGGTCGAACCGGCGAAGGGATCGGCAAAAGGATCGCCCGCAAACCGGGAGGCGTCGGAGCAGCCGGACGCCAGAGCGGCGAGACCCGCCGCAGCCATGAGCCGCACCGCGGCCCGTGAATAAGTAAAATGACGCCTTGTAGCCATGACGCGACCCACCCGCACGCAACATCAACGGGAAATACGTATCAGCCAGGGGGTTAAGGAGCCGTTTAAGATGAACGGCGAATGAGTCGAGAAGCGAAAATTTTCACGATTCCCATGAAAGAGGCAGCGTTCAGAGCGCCTCGGCGACGCCGGGAACCGCCGCATCGAGCCGGCAGGGGCCGAGATCGGCCTCGCGCCATTCGCCGCCTTCGACGCGTTCGAGCTTAATGAGGCGCTGGCGCGGCCGTTCTCCCTTTTTCGCATGCTCCCGGCGGGCGAAGACCAGGACGCCCCCCGGCGCGAGCATCGCCATAAGCGCGGAGGGGGCGGCGTCCAGCGAGACATGCGCGATGATGCGGTCGAAGGGCCCGAGCGCGCGCGAGGGATTGAGCCCGTCGGCATGGAGCGCCTTCGCATTGGCGACGCCCTGCGCGGCGAGCCGGCGCGCCGCCTCGATCGCCAGCGTCTCGAAACGCTCCAGGCTCACCACTTCGCGGGCGAGTTGGGCAAGCGTCGCCGCCCCATAGCCGGAGCCGGTTCCGACCTCCAGCGCGCGATGGCCGCGCCCGACGCGCAGCGTCTCCAGCCGCCGGGCGAGATCGGCGGGACGCGACATGGTCTGGCCGCAGCCAAGAGGGAGCGACAGATTGCGATTGGCGAGATCGCGGAAGCGATAGGGCGCGAAAGCCTCGCGCGGCGTCGCCTCGACGGCGCGCATCACCGATAGGTCCCGCACCCCCGCCTGGCGTAGCGCCAGCAGCAGCGCCGCGCGCTCCTCGGCTTCAATGGCATGCGCCGTCGCGCCGCTCTCCGCCCCGATCACGACGCGCCCTCGAAAAGCGCGGCGAGGCGCGTGACGCTCGGATGATCGGTGAAGTCGAGCTGCAAGGGGGTAATGGAGATTTTCTTCTCCTCGAGCGCCAGAAGATCCGTGCCGGGTCCGGGCTTGAAATTCGCCTTCTGGAAGGCGATCCAATGATAGGGCTTGCCGCGGCCGTCCTTGCGGTCCTCGATGAGCATGACGTCGCTCGCGCGCCGGCCCTGCATGGTGATCGCGACGCCCGCCACCTCTTTGGCGGGGCAATCGGGAAAATTGACGTTCATCAGCACATTTTTCGGCACGCCCGCCGCGAGCAGGCGGCGCACGATGCCGGCGCCATGCGTTGCGGCGCAATCCCAATGGATTTTCACATCGGGATCGAAAAAATCATAGACCTGCGAGAGCGCGATCGAGGGCACCCCGAGGATCGTGCCCTCCATGGCGCCGGCGATGGTGCCGGAATAGCTCACGTCCTCGGCGACGTTCTGGCCGCTGTTGACGCCCGAGATAATGAGGTCCGGCGGATGGTCGAGCATGAGCTTGCGCACCCCCATGATGACGCAGTCGGTCGGCGTCCCCTTCAGGGCGAAATGGCGAGGGGAAATCTCGCGCAGCCGCAGCGGATCGTTGAGCGAGAGGGAATGCGCGACGCCGGATTGCTCGAACTCCGGCGCGATGATGAAAATGTCGTCGGAGAATTCGCGCGCGATATTTTCAGCTATGGCGAGGCCGGGAGCATGGACGCCGTCGTCATTGGTGAGGAGAATGCGCATGGGGCTCTATAGCGGCTCGGCATGCGCCGCGCCTATCGCCTGACTCGGATCAAGACATAAGTCTCTTGGACGATTCGGGCGCCAAGGTCCATAAGGAGCTTATATTGTCCCGAATATGGGGCGAAAGTTTCTATCCTGATGGACGGGCGACGCAGCCCGAAAATATGTAGTCAAAAAATCCAAGGCCCTCGTCCTTCGAGACGCCCGCTACGCGGGCTCCTCAGGATGAGGGGCCTTGGATTGCAGGCTTGAAGCTCCAACAAGCAGTCCTCATGCTGAGGAGCGAGCGAAGCTCGCGTCTCGAAGCGCGAGGACTGCGACGTTTCAGCGGATTATCGCGTCAGGAATCAGAGGAGAGATTCATATGCGTTCAAGATTTGCGATGCTGATCGGCGCGGCGGCGCTCGTTCTTTCCGCCGGCTCCGCCGCCGCTTACGAAGCCTATACGCCAACGCCCGCGCCCCTGCGCGTCAGCCCCAGCGTAAAAAGCGCGCTCATCACGACGATCCTGCCGAATACCCCCTTCAATGTGATGGGATGCCGCCGCTGGTGCCAGGTGCAATATGGCGGCGGCGTCGGCTATGTCGACGCCTCCTATGTGGTGCCGGGCGATCCGGACGATCTGGGTCCCGGCCCGCAGGGGCTGTTGGCCGAGCCTTTGGAGACCTACGGCACGGTGCTCGGCGCCGACCGCTACGGCTATGCGACGCCCGGCTATTAAGCCTTAACTTCCGCCGATGCGCGTCGCGCCGCCCATATAGGGCCGCAATACGCGCGGGATGTCGACCGAACCGTCGGCCTGCTGATAATTCTCCAGCACGGCGATCATGGCGCGGCCGACGGCGACGCCCGAGCCATTGAGCGTATGGACGAAGCGCGGCCCCTTTTCCCCTGCGGGACGATAGCGCGCGTTCATGCGCCGCGCCTGGAAGTCGCCGCAGACCGAGCAGGAGGAAATTTCGCGATATTTCCCCTGCCCCGGCAGAAAGACTTCGAGGTCGTAGGTCTTTTGCGAAGCGAAGCCCATGTCGCCGGCGCAGAGCACGACCTTGCGATAGGGCAGTTCAAGAAGCTGCAGAACCTTCTCCGCGCAGCCGGTCATGCTTTCATGTTCTTCAAGCGATTGCTCGGGCGTCGTGATCGAGACGAGCTCCACCTTGTAGAATTGGTGCTGGCGGATCATGCCGCGCGTGTCCTTGCCGGCCGCGCCCGCCTCGGCGCGAAAGCAATAGGTGCCGGCGGTCATGCGCATCGGCAATTGCGCCTCATCGAGGATGGATTCGCGCACGAGATTGGTGAGCGGCACTTCGGCGGTGGGAATGAGCCATAGCTGAGGCTTTTCTCTAACTTTCAGAATCAAATACCCCAATGGAGGCGGCCCAATTACTCGACGTTCTTCGTCGGTCGGCTCACGCACCTCGCCCGCTTTTTCGGCTCTCTCTGCATCGGCGGGAGAAGTGAAATAAACGGGGTCGATTTTTGCTCCGGCGGGAAACTGATCGTCCCTAAACTTCGGCAATTGCGCCGTGCCGAACATCGCGTCGTCGCGCACGAGCAGCGGCGGGCTCACTTCCATATAGCCATGCTCGCTCGTATGCAGATCGAGCATGAATTGCGCGAGCGCGCGCTCCAGCCGCGCCAATCCGCCCTTATTGACGACGAAACGCGCGCCGGAAATTTTTGCCGCCGTCTCGAAATCCATCAGTCCCAGCGCTTCGCCGATCTCGAAATGCTCCTTCGGCTGAAAGTCGAACACGCGCGGCTCGCCCCAGCGCGCGATTTCGACATTGTCGTTCTCATCGGCGCCGTCGGGAACTTCATCGAGCGGCGTATTGGGAATGGCGGCGAGCGCAGTGTCGAGTTCGGCGATGGCGTAGCGCTCCGCCTCTTCCAGCGCCGGCCAATTCTCCTTGATCGCCGCGACTTCCGCCTTCAGCGCCTCGGCGCGAGCGCCATCGCCCGCCTTCATCGCGGCGCCGATTTCTTTCGACGCCGCGTTGCGCCGCTCCTGCGCCTTTTGCAATTCGCCGATCGCCGCGCGCCGCGCGTCGTCAAAGGCGAGAAGCTGCGCCGACAGCGGCTCCAGCCCGCGCCGCGCGCGGCCGCGATCGAAAATATCGGCGTTCTCGCGAATCCATTTGATGTCGTACATAGGCGCCCGGGCAGTAATCGAGTGACAACAGACCGTCATGGCCGGGCTTGTCCCGGCCATCCACGCCGAGCGGCTTCGGTCAAATGACAGAATATGCGCAACGGCGCCGCGTGGATGCCCGCGACAAGCGCGGGCATGACGCGGGAGACCTCAGCGCGCCACCTTCTCCCGCAAGCGGGAGAAGGGGTCAAGCCGTAGATTGCTGCGCGGCGGCGCGTTTCTTCTCGATCATCCGCACGGCGTAAATCGACGCCTCGTAAAGCAATATGCCCGGCAGCGCGAGCGCGAGCTGCGAGAAGACGTCGGGCGGCGTCAGCACCGCCGCGACGATGAAGACGATGACGATGGCGTAGCGGCGTTTCTCCTTGAGAAACTCCGACGAGACGATGCCGACCTGCCCGAGCAGGGTCAGGATCACCGGAAGCTGGAAGACGATGCCGAAGGCCAGCACCAGCGTCATGATGAGCGAGAGATATTCCGAAACGCGCGGCAGCAGTTCGATCTGCGCCCTGCCCGGTTCGTTGGCCTGTTGCATCCCGATGAAAAAACGCAGCAAATTCGGCATCACCAGGAAATAGACGACGAGCGCGCCCAGCGCGAAGAAGATCGGCGTCGCGAAAAGATAGGGCCGGAACGCCGCGCGCTCATGGCGATAGAGTCCCGGCGCGACGAAGGCGTAGATCTGCGACAGCACGACGGGGCAGGACAGAAACGCCGCCGTGAAAAGCGCGACCTTTATCTGCGTGAAGAAATATTCCTGCGGCGCAGTGTAGATCAGCTTCGCTTCCGGCCCCGCGACCTGCGTGTAAGGGATGACGAGAAGATTGTAGATATCCTTGGCGAAAAAGAAGGAGACGATAAACATCGCCAGGAACGCCATCAGCGCCTTGATGAGGCGCTCGCGCAATTCCATCAGATGTTCGATGAGCGGCGCCTTGCTCGCCTCGATCTCCGCTTCGTCGGCCTCGTTCATGTCGCGGCCTTTTTCGGCTCGACCTGGGGGAAATCAGCGGCTTCGTCCTGAGGAGCGGCCGCAGGCCGCGTCTCGAAGGAGGCCAACGCCGCATCCTCCTCCTCCGAGGCGCTCGGCTGCTCAAAATGAGGTCGTTGGGCGCGCGACGGCGTTTCGCCCTCGATCGCGTCGACGATTTGTTTGCGCGCTTCCCTCATCGGATCGAAAGAGGAGTCGAGTTTCGCCGCGTCGCCGATCGCGGCCTTGGCGGCGTCGACCTCCTTGCGCAAATTCTCAAGATCGGCTTCGCGCATGGCGTCCATGAACTGGCCCTGAAATTCCGACGCCATACGCCGCATCTTGCCGGCGTATTGGCCGAGCGTGCGCAAGACGCGCGGCAAATCCTTGGCGGGAATCGCGACGAGCGCGACAATGCCGATGACGATGAGCTTGCCGGGATCGAGATCGAACATGGTTTTCGCTCAGGCGCCCTGCGCCCTCTCCTTAACGGGGAGGGTCGAAGCGCGAAGCGCTTCGGGGTGGGAAGGCGAGATTGCCGGGCGTTTTCGCCCGCCCCCGCGCCCTCAACGCGATCCTCCCTCCCATGCGGAGGGTGTGGACGCTAGATCTTTTTCGTTTCCGAGAACTTGTTATCGCCGACCTGATCCGCCGCCTGGCGCGGCAGCGACGTCGGCGGCTGCTCCTTGACGTCGGCCGTCTCTTCCTCAGTCATGCCCTTCTTGAAGGCCTTGATGCCCTTAGCCACGTCGCCCATCACGTCGGAGATTTTGAACTTGCCGCCGAAGAGAATGAACACGACGCCGCCGACGATGATCCAGTGCCATATCGACAGACCGCCCATGGCGCGCACCCTTTCCAAAAAAGAGACAGCCGGCGGACCGGCGTATTAGACGGGAAGTTAGGCTGCCGGCGCCGCAAAAACAAGCGAGGCGCGATGCGTCGAGCCGAATTGGCGCGCCGCGCGACGCTTTCGCTTTGGAACTGGGCGCGCCGAAAAAAACGCGTCCCGAAGGACGGCGTCCTCAGTCCTCGTCGTCGGCCGTCGGCTCCGGCGCCGCGTCGGACTCGTCGAGAAACTCCATCTCCAGCAGCGCCGGGGCTTCGTCTTCCAGCGGCTCTTCGTCGTCGCGCAGCGCAGTATCGTCCGAAGGCTGCGGCACGTCGAAGCCCTTGGGCAGGCGGCCGTCGAAAAGGCCCGCGCCCTTCAATTCGTCGAGGCCCGGCAGATCGCCGATCTGCTCCAGCCCGAAATGCATCAGAAAGGCGTCGGTCGTGCCATAGGTGATAGGGCGGCCGGGCGCCTTGCGGCGGCCGCGCAGCCTTATCCAGCCGGTGTCGAGCAGCACGTCGAGCGTGCCCTTGGAAATGGCGACGCCGCGGATTTCCTCGATCTCGGCGCGGGTCGTCGGCTGGTGATAGGCGATGATGGCGAGCGTCTCCAGCGCGGCGCGGGAGAGCTTTTTCTCCTCCACCTGTTCGCGGGCGAGAATCCAGTTGAGGTCCGCCGCCGTGCGGAAGAACCATTTCTTGCCGACGCGGGTGAGATTGACGCCGCGCCCGACGTAATGCGCCCGCAACCGCTCCAGCACGCGAGGAAGATCGTCGCCGTTCTCGAGCCGGCGCGCCATTTCCGCTTCGTCGAGCGGTTCGGCCGAGGCGAAGAGCAGCGCCTCGACGACGCGCTCGGCTTCTCTCAGCCGCGCCTCGTGGCGCGCAAGCTCCTCGTCGCTGTTCACGTCGAAGAGTTCGATCTTTTCAGCCGGCTGCGCCAATGGGCGTTCTCCTTGATCTTCAGGGCGGCGAGGCGCCTAAGGGCTCTTCCGACGGCTTAGGCGCGCGGGCCCGCACCCATAGCGGCGCGAAAGGCCGGTCCTGCCTGATGTCGAAGCGCCCTTCCCGCACCATTTCGAGCGAGGCGCTGAAAGCCGAGGCGCGTACGGTGCGCGCGGTCTGCATGTCGACACAGTAATGCAGCAAAAAATCGTCCAGCACCGTCCATTCCGACGCCATGCCGACAAGGCGCTCCAGCGCCTCGCGCGCCTCGGCGAGCGACCAGACGGCGCGCTGGCGCACCACGACGCGCGACGTCGCGGTCTTCTGCCGCTGGCGGGCGTAGGCCGATAGCAGATCATAGAGGCTCGCCTGATATTGAGGCTGCGAGATCGTCTCGACGCCCTCAGGCCCGCCGCGCAGAAACATGTCGCGGCCGAGCTGCGCGCGCTGGGTGAGCTTATCCGCGGCGAGCCTGATGAGCTCCAGCCGGCGCAGCCGCTCGGCGAGCGCCGCGGCGAGATCGGAGGCCGAGGGCTCCTCGCCCCTGGGCGGCTCCGGCAACAGCAGCCGCGATTTGAGAAAGGCGAGCCAAGCCGCCATGACGAGATAGTCGGCGGCGAGCTCCAGCCGCAGCCGACGCGCGGCCTCGACGAAGGCGAGATATTGCTCGGCGAGCGCGAGGATCGAAATGCGCGCGAGATCGACCTTCTGGCGGCGCGCCAGTTCGAGCAGCAGGTCGAGCGGACCCTCGAAGCCGTCGACATCGACGAGAAAGGCCTCTTCGCCCTCCCCGCGCGACTCGTCGAGATCGAAGCTGAGGTCTTGCGCCATTTCTAAAGCTTTGCGCCTGTTTTCCCTTGGCGAATCAATGTCGCCAAACTTTCACGCGAAGATTGGCCCCATTGGCCCGTCATCGCAAGCGAGGCCTACGCTTTGGCGGGGCCGTCCACAGGAGAGAGCCGCTATCGGAACGGATCGACGATTTGGAGACCTTCGACGATCTGGCCATGAGACAGATCTTCGGAATAGAGCCGCGCGCGCCCTTGCGCGAGCGCGGCCGCTACAATGGCCGCGTCCCAATAGGAAAAGCCGTATCGGGACTTGATGTCGAGGGCGGCGTTGACGAGAGCCGGCGTGATGTCCTGAACGCGAAACCTTTGCCATGCGCGCACAAGGCCGGCGGCGATGTCATGCGGCAAGGCGTCGGCGCGGGAAGGCCTCGTGGCCTGCACATAGAATTCCTGCAAGACCTGCGCGGAGAGGCTCCAGTCATCCTCTTCGAGGAGCGCAATGGCGCGTTCGCGCTTGGCTTTTTCTGCAGGCGCGCGACTGATCGAATAGAGCAGAATATTCGTATCGAGAAAGCCTGCGGTCACCCCGGCGTTCGCTTTCCATGCCTTTCGTGAACGTCCTCGCGCGAAAGCCGGTCAGAGGCGCGAAAGGAATGAATTTGGTCGCGCAATTCCCGCTCCTGGCGTTTCAGCCGCTCGAACTCCGTCTCTTCCGAGGCGAATTCATTTAGAAAGCGCCGCACGACAGCCGACACGGAAGTATCCTCCGCGGCCGCCCGGACCCGCGCGCGGCGATAGGTGTCGTCATCCAGTGAAACTGTGATGTTTTTCATAGTTTCACACTATCTAGGAAAATGGCGATGCGCGCAACGTATTTACGCGACCGCGCCCATCGCCGCGTCGAATTCGCGCGTCGCCTCGGCGAGGTCGAAGGGCTCGACGTTCCCAATACTTTCCAGCGCCTTTTCCGCCCGCGCCAACGCCTTGCCGACAAGTTCGCCCGCGCCCTCCGCGACCGGCCGCGCCTCGGCGAGATGGCCATTGCAATGCAGGACCATGTCACAGCCGGCTCCGATCGCCCGCTCGGCGCGCGTCCGAAAGTCGCCGGTCAGCGCCATCATGGAGAGATCGTCTGTCATCAGCAGGCCGTCGAAGCCGATGAGTCCTCGGATGATCTCGCCCACCACCGTCTTCGACAGCGTCGCCGGCGCAGCTGGGTCTATACTTGTATAAACAACGTGGGCGCTCATCGCCATGGGGAAGTCGGCGTTGGCCTTGAAGGGCGCGAAATCCACCGCCTCGAGCTCGGCCCGAATCGCCTCGACGACCGGCAGCTCCTGATGGCTGTCGGCGCGGGCGCGACCATGCCCGGGAAGATGCTTCATCACCGGCGCGACGCCGCCCGCCATGAGCCCTTCCGCCGCCGCGCGGCCGAGCGCCGCGACGCGCGCCGGGTCGCGGCTATAGGCGCGGTCGCCGATGATGTCG
>NZ_JAZHYN010000076.1:0-9075 GCF_036576025.1 Methylocystis borbori
GCCCGGCGAGAGGGCGACGGGGACGGTTTCCGCGCTCCGCCGCCGCCAGCCGCTCCTGAACGCGGGGAGCGCCGGCCGCGCCGCCATCACGAAGACGACGGGCCGCCCGTTATCGGGCTCGGCGATCACGTGCCGTCCTTCCTGCTGCGCCCAGTGGCCTTGAAGCCGGCGAAGGTCGGCGAGGAATAGGGCGCGGCCCTGCGTGGCTTTACCGCCGCGCAATGCCAACTTACCGCAAGCGCCTTGAATGCGAAGGATGCTGCTGAGGCGCCGGGCCGCTCGCGGCAGGCGAGTCGCGTTCCTCCACCTGCAGAAGCGTCATCATGCCTTTGTCCTCATGTTCGAGGATATGGCAGTGGAAGACGAAACGCCCGAGCTGATCCGGACCGAAGGCTATGCGCAGCAGGATGCGCGCGCCGGGGGGCAGGGGGAAGTTATCGTGCAGGGCGGTGAGGCTCGCGAGCTTTTTGGGGTCGCGGTCGCCAAGACATTGATCCTGCGACTCTCCCGTATCGCCGCGCACCACGTCGCTCGCCGCCACCTCGAATTTCGTCTGGTGGATATGAAAATTGTGACATTCGTGACTGTCGTTGATGAGCAGCCAATATTCCGGCCTGTCTGACCGCCAGGAATGAACGAGCGGGGCGCCGATCGGATCAGGCTGGCTGTCATGAGGCATGGGGAAACGCGGATAGTAGAATTCGAACGTCTTGCCTGAATCGTCGCTGAGCGCCTTCTTTTGGCATTCGTCTTGGAGGCTGATACGCGCAAGTTTCCGGCTGCCGTCTTTTTTATCGAGCAATTCGAATATCGGGATGGGTTTTCCAGTTATCAGGTCATGTAGGCGGAAATTCTCGACATGCAGACCGAAGCGCTCCTCCTGATCGGCGAAGTGGTCGGAGTTGTTGAAGCGAACCAGGCGCACGAGATTCCCGTATTTCGAGAAGGCCTGCGCGTTCACAGGGTAATGCGTATGGGCGGGATCGCACTCCCGCGCGGGGCCTTCTCGCGGCAAGAGCGAAGATTCCGCTGCCTGGCTTGGCTTCTCGCCGCCGGGCTCAGTCGGCGAAGGCAATAAATCCGCTAGGCCGTAACCTGCGCTCTGCAACAAGGGCGCGACTTTGGCCGGCGCGCGGCCCGCGGCCGCCAGCTGCTGCGGCAATTCTCCGGGCGCGGCGATGACGCGCGCGAGTTCGACCGGCGGCCAGATGTCGGCCGCGTCGAGGGCGTCGCCCACCGCGACCCCCGCGGTCACAAGTTTTGCTTCGATTTGACGATCGTTTACGAGGCATCCGTCTTTCGCCGAAGCGGCGCCCGGGACGCCCGTGCAACGAGGCGTGTATACCTCGGCCCGCGCGCTCGGCATCAAGGTGAGTTCGAGCGTCCTCTGCGCGCTCGGGCCGCCGGAATCGAGCGGCACGCCGTCGCGCGACAAGAGCGCCAGCGTCAGACAGCGACGTTGCGCCGTCTCGCTCATATCGCTGCGCGAACCGGGGCACAGCGGCGCGTCCTTGTCCTTGGTCTCGACGCGCAGACGGTAGGTCACGTCGGCGCTCATATTAGCGACGCGCCAAATCTGCACGGAGCCCGGCGGCGCGGTGAGAGTCGGATAAACCTCGCCGGAGACCGTGAATATCCATTGCCGCTTTGGGTCCGTCCAGCAACCGCCCGGCGCGCTGGTCCCACCCGGCGCGAGAACGAGCTGGGCCTTTCGCTGCAGCTCCTTCGGCGTGGCGGGGTCAAAAGTCACGTCCCCGCAGCGGTCCTTTTGATAGTCGGCGGGATCATGCAAACGCCAATCGCCTTTATCGTCCTGATCGATCTGCAGGTCTTTGAGCCCGATAAAGCGACTGTCGGCGGTCTGTTCGAGCGCGCGTTCGCGGCGCTGCGCATCGAGCGCGCCGCAGGCGCGCGCGCCGCGAGGGGGCGCGCCGTTCCCCGCCCAACATTCGAAATAGGCGTAGTCCCATATGTCGCCGATCGTCAGCAGGCCGGACAGGCCGGCGAGCAACTGCTTTTCGGCGACGCCATGCACATGGGGATGAAACCAGAAGAGGCCGGAAGAATGGCTTGGCGGAATGACGTCGCGGTAGCGAATGGGCTGCGCCTCCTTGACCGAAGCGGGCGCCGCCGTTTGCGGTTTGCACGGGTCAACCTTCGCGAGGTCGTTCGGGGAAGGCGGATTGTCGCGCGCCTCGCCATTGACGAGAATGCAGTCGCCATAAAGCGGCCGCGCGCCGATTTCGCCGAAGCCGACGCCTCTTGGCGTGATTGATAGCCCATGGGTATGGAGATTGGTCTCCTCGGGGAGCTTTGTGAAGAAATCGATGGTCAACGTGCGGCCGCGCGGCGCGGCGATAACCGGGGGCATCAGCGCCGCCGGCGCGCCCGACGACATGCCGGGCCCGCGCAGCTTGTAAACATAAAGTCCCTTGATGAGCCCTTTTCCCGGAACGTCGACGTCCGCGACCTCGGCGGTGAGGGTCACAAGATTTGAACTGTCGGCGAGTTCGGCGGACGGCTGCTGCGCGCGCGCCGCTCCACATAGCGGCGCGCCGAAAATAATGGAAATTATGACGATGACCGGCGCAAACGCCTTAACGCTATGAATCATGCTCGCCTCTAAATTCATGCGACTGCATTTTTACGTAATGAATGAAAGCTAACGCATAATTCCACAAAAATTAAGCGCCGCTGGCTTTTCTATGGAAGTTTGGTCGTCCGCCGCGGCGCCCGACGGCCCCAACGTGGCGGCGGCAAGCCCAGACCTATACCGCGTCCTCAAGATCCCGACTCGAAACAGCGCGCATGCGCGCCCGTTCTCAAGTCCTTCAAATCGGCCGTCACGCGCAAACCGCTATTGAGATGAAGGCTGACGATATTGTTGTAAAATCCGAAGCGATAATCGGTCTTCATCGGATATGAGCGGCCCTCGGCAACGTAGAAGCAATAGGAACTGTATTCGGGATTGGCTCTGAGAGAAATCGAACAATGTATTGAGTAGTTCAACGGCGTACACCGCAACGCCACGTCTTTCGACGGCAGCATGAAATTATTTGCGCTCATCGCGCCCGCAAGGGCGGTTTTGCAAGCCAAACTGAAGGCTGCGCAGACCGCTGACCCCAATGTTTTGATCATGACGCCCTCGAATATCCTTGGCCCGCGATTATCGCGTGATGTTCAAGGTCTTAGTGCGCTCCCGCAAATTTTCAAACTGACTCGCCGTCGACTTTTTCGATCAGAACTTGCTCCAGCTTGTTAATTCGTCGCGAATTCTCATCGATCGGACGATTCGAGCGGATTGGAAAGCGCGCTCGCGCTTATTCCCGGTAAGGCTCCATCGCGGCCCGGATTTGCTCCGCCTGCGCGGCGAGTTTGGCGTCGTCCGCCATGGTGCCCGGCGGGCGCAGGGCGACGCCGTCCCAGCGCGGCAGCAAATGGAAATGCAGGTGATAGATCACCTGGCCGCCGGCGCTTTCATTGAACTGATGCAGCGTGAGTCCGTCAGCGGAAAAGGCCGTCTGGATCGCCTTGGCGACATGCTGCACGCGCTTCATCAATTCGCCGAGCGTCTGCGGAGCGACGTCGAGCAGGCCGCGCGCGCCCTCCTTGGGGATGACCAGCACATGGCCTTCGGCGCGCGGCATGATGTCCATGAAGGCGAAGGCGATATCGTCCTCATAGACCTTATGCGAGGGAATCTCGCCGCGCAGGATTTTGCCGAAAATATTATTGGGATCATACGCGGCGGCCATGATTCCTCCCCTGTGGCGCAAAGCTCGTCAAATCGTCTCCGGCCGCTCAGCGCCGAACAACGCATGACGGAAGTGAGCGGGATTATATTCGCGAACATGAGCCAGGCGCCGCCGCTCACGACGCGAAAACGGATCCTCGTCCCGGAGACGGCCTCTCCATTCCCGCTGAACAAGGCGCGTAGAGTAAGCAATTGACTTTGAAGGCTGTCAATCCCCGAAGGCGAAGGCGCGAATATTCGTCGCGCGAAAATCGCTCGCCGGATAGACGCCGAGGATTTCCACTTCCTTGGAGAAAAACGCGAGTTCCTCCAGCGCGCGGGCGAGGCTGGGCTCTTCGGGATGGCCATCCACGTCGGCGAGAAAGCGCGTCGCCGCGAATTCGCCGTCGACCATGTAGCTTTCCAGCTTTGTCATATTGACGCCATTCGTCGCGAAGCCGCCGAGCGCCTTATAAAGCGCCGCCGGAACGTTGCGCACGCGGAAGATGAAAGTCGTCATGGTCGGGCCGTTATTCGGCGCGGCCCATTGTTTCGTCTTGGAGAGCGTGATGAAGCGCGTGGTGTTATGCGCTTCGTCCTCGATGTTTTCCGCAAGCACGTCGAGGCCGTAGATGTCGGCGGCGAGTTTGGGCGCGATCGCCGATTTGGCGAGGTCGCCCCATTCGGCGACTTCGCGCGCGGCGCCGGCGGTGTCGCCCGCCGTATGCGCCTCGAGCCCCCATTCGCGGATGGCGCGGCGGCATTGGCCGAGCGCATGGACATGGCTGTAGACGCTTTTGAGTCCCGCGCGCGTCGCGCCCCTGGGCGCCATCAAGTGAAAATGAATCGGCAGGAAATATTCGCCGACGATCTGCAGACCCGAATGCGGCAGGAAATGGTGGATGTCGGCGACGCGGCCGGCGATCGAATTTTCGATTGGAATGAGCGCGAGCGCCGCGCGCGTCTCCGTCACCGCCGCGAAGGCGTCCTCGAAGCTTGCGCAGGGCAGGGGCGTCAGCTGCGGATAGGCGTCGCGGCAGGCGATGTCCGAATTCGCGCCGGGCTCCCCCTGATAGGCGATATATTGCGTCACTGTCGGTCCTGCTCGCGCGCCTCGGCGCGCAGCGCCACGAGGTCGCGTTCGGTATCCACCGATGGGGCGGCTTTGTCCAGCAGCGCCGCGTCGATGCGCATGCCGGCTTCCAGCGCGCGGAGCTGCTCCAGCCTTTCGCGCAATTCGAGCGGCGAAGGCGGAAGCGCCACGAAACGTTCGAGCGCGGCGCGGCGAAAAGCGTAGACGCCGATATGCTTATGGAGAGGCCCTTCGCCATGGGGCGCGCGGGCGCGGGTGAAATAGAGCGCTCTGAAGCGTCCGGGCGCGATCTTTGCGCCGACGAGTTTCACCGCATTCGGATCGCCCGCCTCCTCCGCGAGCGCCGGCGTCGTGAGTGTGCCGATGTCGACCTGGGGATCGTCGAGCAGGGCGAGCGCGGCGGCGAGCGCGCCGTCGGGTAGAAAGGGCTGGTCGCCCTGAAGATTGACGACCGCGCCGTGCCGCCGCTCGGGATCGAGTTTTCGCAACGCCTCGCCAATGCGGTCGCTGCCGCAGGCGTGCTCGGCGTCCGTGATGACCGCTGTCCCGCCCGCCGCCTCGACCGCGCGGGCGATTTCGGGCGCGTCGGTTGCGACCGCGACGGGGCCGAGACCGGCCGCGCAGGCGCGCGCCCAGACATGAACGATCATCGGCCGGCCGTTGATGTCGGCGAGCGCCTTGCCGGGAAGCCGCGCCGAATTGAGGCGCGCGGGAATGAGGATGAGCGGATCGAGAGCCGGCACGGGCTCTTTAATAGGCGTTATTGTCCTCGGCGAGCCAGCCCTTTTCGCTTTTCACGAAATGGAGCGTTCCCTCGCTCGTATGCACTTCGGCCTTGGCGAAGGTCCGATCCTCGTCGATGCCGAGAAAGGCGCATTTCCCGCGCTCGCGCTCGGCGGCGCAATTGGCCTCGAAACCTTCCGGGAACTGAATTTCGGCCTCATACATGAGTTCGAAGGCGTCGACGTCCGGGCGCTTCACTTCGCGCCCCTGCACCTTTTTGAAGGAGACGAGCTTCACCGCGACGCCATTCTTCTCGAGAAGGTTGCGCAGCACCTTGGCGCCCGTCGCGTCGCCCGGGAGATGCTCGCCGCAAGCGGCGAGCGTCAGGGCGGCGAGAGCGCAGAGCGCGAAGCTCGAAACAGTGCGAAGTTTAAGTGCCATCTATTCCTCCGGCGCACCCGTTCGTCGGGGCGCGATGTTCTTCGCTGATCGGCGCCGCAATGCAGCGCAACTGCCTGGACCGCCGACTGTGAAAATTCATATCAGAGAGTTGCATTTTTGTGCAGCCGGAGTAACGTGACGGTCGCCAAATGAGTTGCGCGTCTAGCGGCGTCGAGGGGCCTTAAAAGACCCGTGGCGTGCGTAAGCGTTCGATGCGTATTCGGCACAACTTCGAATACCCTGCGGAGTGCTCAGGTCCGCCGCATCTCCTGGGTCCGTGGGGTTGGCCGGCTGACGGTGGTTGGAGTGGCCTCCTTGAAGCCATCGTCAGTCGGCCGCCTTCGTCGAGGCCGACATTTTCTCCTGCCGAGGTCGCCGCCGCTTCGTCGTGGCGGGGCGGCGTCGACAGAGATCATCCAAAAGTCCTGATCGACGCAAGCGCGCGGGCAGGATTCCGCGCGCGCTTTACTTGATCTTGGTTTCCTTGAATTCCACGTGCTTGCGCGCGACGGGATCGTATTTCTTGAAGACGAGCTTTTCCGTCTTCGTGCGCGCATTCTTCTTCGTCACATAGAAATAGCCCGTATCCGCCGTGGACAGGAGCTTGATCTTGATCATGGCGGATTTGGCCATCGGTCGTTCCAGTCTCTTCGCTAAAAGACAATCGCCCCGGCCGCGAGAATGCGCGCCAGGAGCGAATTGGCGCGCAACATACGTGCGGCGCCGGGGATGTCAAGGCGGCGCGGCGGCGGGTGTTGTCTCAAGTTTGAATTTTCGCCTCTAGATGGTTGGCCATAGAGCGGCAATGTTTTGGCATTCTGCGGCGATGTCAGCTAACCGCTGTTTCGTCGATTTGACGCCTTTAAATACCTTCCCCGAGGCGACATCAATCACCTTGCAAAATTCCGGATTGACGATTTCAGTTCCATCGCTGAGGTGCGTTTTACAAAACTCGTTTAGGGCTGCCGACACGTACCCCGCCGATTCGTCGTCATGAGGATGCGATTTTGAGAAATGTAGCTTTATAGCTCCGATGTATTTTTTGTTCTTTTTTGTGCATTTAAGTATAATTTCAGGTCTAACGGAAATCGCAACATTGTGATATGTAAGCATTGGAGATGAATTTGATCCTAATGACGGCTCTGCCCCTTCAAGGTCAATGTCGTCAAGCATAGCTGAAAACCGTTCAAGAGCATCTATATTAGCATTTATTCGCCTAGCTGTGCCTATCTTTTCCGGTGTTTGTTGTTCTAGAAGCCGTAATGCTTTATCTATAGGGTCGGTATCAATCGCGCCATTAGAAATAAATTGCGACACAGCTTCCGCTGCTTCTCGATGATATGTACCTATTTGAAAATCTGGGTCCGGGTATTTTCTGTCATGCAAGATTTTACGCTGACGCGCGGCGCGACTTATAATATATTCACCAAGCTTATTGATAGAAATTGACGGATTGTTAACCATATTTATCAATCCTTAAAGGCTATACGAGGATCGAATCATGACGTTACAAGCTGTCGCCACCTTATCGAATCGTGAAAGCTTGTGCATTGGAGAAATAACCGCTCGTGAAGCTGAGATGGCGCGAGTCGAAAATCCAGAATTTGACGGCTTCGGGCTTTATCTCGTGGCGGTTGACAATGATGCACCCTCAGCGCCCGCCAAGGTCCTTGCAAAATTTTCGTCAGAAGATGCCGCGCTAACTTTGGCAAAGTTTTTCAGAGCTTCCGGCTCATTGATCGCCGGTTGAATCTCACTTGATATGGGACCGCGTTTTCCGGGCTTAAAAGCGCCCGCGTCCATCGCCTTCATAATTTGTTCCTATGTCAGACCATATTCGACGGGCCAGCGGTCATGACGGGGGTGACGCGAAGCCTCTTATGGATGGTAGCCAGTTATACCAGACGACATAGATCGCAATCGTGTGGACGCGGTTTCCAACTTCTTTGAGAACGCATTGGTGAGCCGCATGAAGCAGCGTTTAGCCGTGCCTCGTTTTCACCCATCGCGGGGAGCGGGTGCGGGCGATCAGCCTTCGCCGCGCGCATAAGAAGGAGATTGATCGCTATGCCCCGTAAGGCGACGTTCGACAGCGAAAACCCCGAATGGACAAAAAAGGACTTTAAGAAGGCCCGCCCCGGAAATGAGCTTCCGCCCGAAGCGCTCAAGGCGTTTCCGCGCACGCGCGGCGCTCAGAAGGCCCCTAAGAAAGTTCCGGTTTCGATCCGGCTCAGTCCGGAGGTGGTGGAGCGATTCAAAGCCGAAGGTCCCGGCTGGCAGTCCCGCATAGACGAGGCGCTCAAAAAGGCCGTCGGCCTGAAGTAGCGAGCGCGCCCCTTAGGCCGCATCGGCGGGCGAGGGGGTTTGCGCCAGCGCACGGAAATTCGTCGCGCCGTGTCCTTTCCTCTGGCGGAGGCCCGCGCCATTTGCGCCGGGCCCCGCGATGGAGAGGGAGGGCGCGATGCGCAATTTCACGATCTCCTTTTCGCTTTTGCTCGCCCTCTGCGCGCCCGCGCGCGCGGAGGAGACGATCGGCAGCGCCAGCGTGATCGAGAGAACCGTCGAAGGCCTCGCCGGCGAGAAAAACATGCGTCTCAAGGTCGGCGACGCCGTCTATTTCAACGAATTGCTGACCACCGGACAGGCGAGCCGCGGCAAATTCATCTTCGACGACCGCGCCACGCTGCAAATGGGACCGCTCTCGCAAGTGAGGCTCGACAGTTTCGTTTACGCCAACGCGCCCGCCGTCGCCTTCACGGTGACCAAGGGCGCGTTCCGCTTCCTCAGCGCGCCCGGCAATCACAAGGGGTACGAAGTCAGGACGCATAACGCTTCGGTTGGCGTGCGCGGCACGGCTTTCGCCGTACGCTCGTTAGAAAAACGCACCGACGCCGTGCTCTATGAAGGCGTGATCGAGGTTTGTTTGCCCAATGGCGGCCAATGCCGGCAATTGGACAAGCCCTGCACTTTCGTCAGCGTCTCCGACGCGGGCTTTACCCAGACGCGCGCGGTCGGCGCGCGCGACTGGAGCTTCGACGACGCCTGCCGGCCCAAATCCGCGCCGAAGCGGCGTCACGGCGCCCTG
>NZ_JAZHYN010000077.1:0-8096 GCF_036576025.1 Methylocystis borbori
CGGCGCCCGCCGCGCCACGCCCGCGCGCCGGCAAGCGCCGAGACGATCAAGGTTCGCTGTTTTAGAGCGCGCTGCGAAAAAGTGGCCGCCGGTTTTTCGCCTAAAGCGCGCTCTAAGCTTTTGGAAATCGATCACGTCATCTGCGTTTAGGCGATTCCGCCTAAACGCAGCGTGATCTGGGGGCCTATTCGAATTTCATCTGCCAGGCGACGATGCTGCGCTGCATGGGGGCCCGGGGCAGATAGCAGAAGGGATTGGTCGCGAGCGGCGCCTCGCCGCAGTGGTAATGGTCCCGGCTCCAGTCGTAGCCAATTTCATCCATGCAGGCGACGATCTTGTCATGGACCAGTTTTGGATTGCCCCGCCGCTCGAGCGGAAAATCCCGCTCGATCTGATATTCGCAATCCGTCACGTCCATCTTCTGGCCTTCGAAATAGCGGCCGCTCGCGCCGCTCGTGACGAACATCGCCTCGGTCGCGAGGATGAAAAGGAGGCCCAGGGCCAGCGCGACCTTGCCCTGCATCTTGGTCTTGAGGAAATGCAGGTCGAAAAGCGACAATAGACCTATGGTGAACAGGCCGCCGCCAAGCAGCAAGGTGAGCGGCGACAGGAACGGCGCGATGCCTTCATTCATAGCTTGCTCCCGCACGCGCGCGGCCGCTCGGCGCAGTTAGATCCCTTCGATAGTAGGAGCGACGCCGATCCTAAGGCAATGGCTTTGATCGATGTTAAAGAACTGTCCTGTTGGTTCGGGAGGTTCGATAACTCCCGGCCCCGCAGGCGTATGCCTTGCGAGGTATTTAAGTAAATGAACGTAATATCTAAAGATAAGGATATGAGCGTTTCATTACCGAGGATGAGTAGTCTCGACGGCCTGCGCGGCGTCCTTGCATTACTTGTTTGCGTCGGCCATCTGGGCCTGAATACGATTGCAAATAAGATCGGCGTCCATGTTCGATTTCAGCTATCTGTCGATATTTTCTTCGCCCTATCGGCCTTCGTGCTGTGCTATTCCAATTATTTCAAACGGAAAAGTTTTGGAACATTCATAATAGATCGTATCTCCCGGCTTTACCCTCTTTATATATTAACAGTTATTGTTATGTCGTTATTGGCGCTGATTGAAGGTAGGCCTCTCAAATATATTGAGCTTTTCCAAGAAATCTTCCTCGTTCACAATATCGGGTTTCCGCCTGCAACTCTTCCCGCCAATTTCCCGAGCTGGTCCATTTCGATTGAAATGTGGGTTTCAATCGCTTTTTTCTGGATATTGCAGCGACGCGCCCATCGGATCATCCCGCTGATCGTATTTTCGTTGATGTTTCTGATTTTCACGCCGCAGTTCATCCAAGGCGACGCCGAATATTTGTTAGGTCCCCTGAATGATGGGGTCGTAAGGGGGCTGGTCGGCTTCAGCACGGGAGTCGTCGCCTTCCTGTTTTACGAAAAAAATCGGTCATGGCTGCGCGCACCTAACTTTTTTGTCTACGCGCTGTTAGGGCTATTGACGATCTTATTCATGCTCCCGAAGTGGACAAGTTATACAACTCTATCATTTTATGTATTGACCGGCATGAGCCTCGTCGCGCTCGCGACGAATGAAGAAGTGGCGTTCTCCGCTCCGCCAATGAAATGGCTGGGAGATATATCCTATTCCATTTATCTGCTTCATATCCCTATTTATGCTTCCTTGACAGTTATTTTTGGCGATGGGCCATTACGAAATGGCGGTAAGTTCGTCCTCGTCATGCCGATAATTATGCTTCTAAGCTATTTGTCATTTCGTTTTATTGAGCTTCCGTCGCGCAAATTCATACGAACTCACCTTAAAAGACGCCCGAACGCGCCGCCACCGCCGGCATGATCACGAGATCGACAAAATTCTTTAGAATCAATATTACGGCAAAGAGCGCCATTAAGCTTTCGTTAACCAGTTAAGGCCTTATTAACGAAGGCGCGAGTTTGCTCAAATGCGACAGGCAAAAGATACCTTCGATCAAGGTTGACGGAACCTTCGCTTAACCCTGCGAGACTAGGACTCGTGCCGGTCGGTAGTCGTGACAGGAGTTCTCTCATGCATTCGCAAAGCGCCCGCTGCGCCAAATTCGCTCTGGCGCTGACGGCGGTTCTGGCGCTGACGGCTTGCGCCAAAAATCCGGCGGACGAGGCCGCGGGCGATCTCGCGGGGAGCCGCTACGCCGGACGCGGTGGCCCGGCGACGCCGGGCAGCAGCCAGGATTTCGTCGTCAATGTCGGCGACCGCATTTTCTTCGAGACGGATTCGACCGACCTCACCTCGACGGCCCAGGCGACGCTCGACAAGCAGGCCGAATGGCTGAACCGCTATGCGCGCTACAGTTTCACCGTCGAAGGCCACGCCGACGAGCGCGGCACGCGCGAATATAATTTCGCGCTCGGCGCCCGCCGCGCCGAGGTCGCCAAGAACTACCTGATTTCCCGCGGCGTCTCGGGCGCGCGCATCCGCACAGTGAGCTATGGCAAGGAGCGCCCGGTCGCGGTCTGCGACGACATTTCCTGCTGGTCGCAGAACCGCCGCGCCGTCACGGTGCTCTCTGGCGGCAATTCCTGACATTAGCGGCGACGCGCCCCTTGCGCCGCGGCGAGCCTTGCGGCATTGAAGGCGCGTCTGCAGGAGTGTAGCTCAACTGGTAGAGCACCGGTCTCCAAAACCGGGGGTTGGGGGTTCGAGCCCCTCCACTCCTGCCATTAAATCAATAATCTAGGCTACTTCCCGCCACGCGCGGCGATGATCCGCAGGATTTCCTCGGGCGACTTGCCGATCTGCGCCAGATCGGCGACGTCGCAGGCGTTGAGATTGTGCTCGTTGCAGAGCGCCCGATAGGCCGGCATGAGCGCGTCGAAACACTCCATGACGACTTCCGCCGTCATCCCCTTATAATCTTCGCAGCTCATCTCATCGCCGTGAACGATGATGATCTCGCGACGGTCGCGCGGTCGGCTGGCCTCGAGCCAGAGTCGGCGCCTCAAATCAGCCATTTCCGGTCTTCCCATGGTCAGCGCGAGGAAGCAAACCCCTCGCCACTTTCACGTCCCGACGCGGAGGCGCTTCAGGGACTTGAAACGCCCCCGCAATATGCGTCTCATGCCGATAAACCGCCGGAGGAGGATCAGGATGCGAATATATCTTCTGAGGATTTGCTTCGCCGCTTTCCTGAGCGGCGCGGGGGCGCCGCTTGCGGCGCAGGAGTCTACGCGGGACGTCATCGCCGCGCATATCCGAACCCAAGGATACGCCTGCGACAGGCCGCAAAGCGCGAAACGCGATCGAAGCGCTTCGATCCCCGGCGAACAGGCCTGGATATTGACCTGCGACGACGGCGTCTATCTCGTGCGCCTCATCCCTGACATGGCCGCGATCGTCGGGCAGATGCGCTGATCCGCCGTTTGGCCCAGCCCCCCGCCCCTGTCATCTTCCCGTATTCGAGCCGCCCTATAGCGCAGCGCATACTGCGACGAAATTTCAATCTCCGGGAGGCTTGGCCTGTCCAAGCCTCCCTTTATAATTCCCGCTGCGCATAATGAGCGAAATGTGTTTTGACAAAGAGAGGCCGCCCATGACGACCTACGCCTTAGCCTATTCGATAACGCCTCAATCCTGTCAGGCCTATTGGACGCGGCTCATGGACATCGGCGCGCTGAACGTCGATTCCGCCCTGCAATTCGGTCAGGACCTTTGCGCCGCGCGATCGCCCCATGACCTCGCCACCGCCATGGTCGATTATACGCGCCGGCAGTTCGAGAATTGGTCGGACCAGTTCGAGGAATTCGAGGTCGCCGCAGAAGCGCCGAAAGGCAGGGAGATCGAGGTATTGGGGATTGGAGACTGACGGTCGATCGCGCAACTTGACCGCCTCGGCCGCCCTCTCCCTGCGCAATGTCATTCTGATCGCCCTCGCCGCGCTTGCCTTTCAGGCGGGCGTCCTCTTTGCGCTCGGGCAGCCGCTTCTTTGCGCCTGCGGCCATTTCAAATTGTGGGAAGGCGACGTTACGTCTTCAGGCCTCTCCCAGCAGCTGACTGATTGGTACAGCTTCACCCATGTCGTCCATGGAATGCTTTTCTATCTCCTCGCCTCTATCGCCGCGCCGCGCCTGCCCGCCGCGCACCGCTTTCTGATCGCGCTGGCGCTCGAAGTCGGCTGGGAGATCGCGGAGAACACGCCCGTCGTTATCCGGCTCTATCGCAAACAGTCGCTGGCGCAGGGCTATTTCGGCGACAGCATCGTCAATTCCCTTGTCGATACGCTGGCGATGGCTTTCGGCTTTTTCCTCGCCTGGCGACTGCCCCTCATCCTCGTTGTCGCGTTGCTGGCGACGATCGAGATCGGCCTCGCGCTCGCGATCCGCGACAATTTCACGCTCAATGTGCTGAACTTCATCCATCCCTTCGACTTCATCCGCAAATGGCAGAGCGGCGCGCTCTAGGCGCTTGCGCCATTTGCAGTTCGCCCCCCAGCGGGCTAACTCTCGCCGTCGAAAGTCGCGCAAGGAATCCGGTTGAGCAGTTCGCTTGACGCGTCATTCCCGGCGGGTCGCAGGCCCGACCGGGAATCCAGAGCCGATCCAGGAATGCTGGGCTCGCTCTGGATTCCCGATCGCTTCGCTTGAAACGAAGCGTCGGGAATGACATGCGAGCAGTTCAATGGGGCGCGGCGTCACCGAGTGAATGGATAAAGCCGCCCTACTCCGCATGACCCAGCGCGCCCCTGACCTCGCCGCCTTCAAACGCATCGTCGTCAAGGTCGGCTCGTCGCTCCTCGTCGATCCGCAGGAGGCGGCGGCGAAACGCTCATGGCTGACGCGGCTCGCCGACGATATCGCGGATCTCCATCGCGCCGGGGCCGATGTGCTCGTCGTCTCCTCGGGCGCGGTGGCGCTGGGGCGCAGCGTCTTAGGCTTTCCCAAAGGCGCGCTGAAGCTCGAAGACAGCCAGGCGGCGGCCGCCGTCGGCCAGATCGCCCTCGCGCGCCTCTGGGCCGAGACGCTGCATGACCGCGGCCTTGTCGCCGGCCAGGTGCTCGTCACGCTTGGCGACACGGAGGAGCGGCGCCGCTATCTCTACGCCCGCGAATGTCTGACGCGGCTGCTCGCTTTGCGCGCGGTGCCGGTCATCAATGAGAACGACACGGTGGCGACGGCGGAAATCCGCTATGGCGACAATGACCGCCTCGCCGCCCGCGTCGCCACAATGGCCAGCGCCGATCTCCTGATCCTGCTGTCCGACGTCGACGGGCTTTACAGCGCCCCGCCCGACTCGAACCCCGACGCCAAACACATCCCGATCGTGCCGCGCGTCACCGCCGACATCGAGGCGATGGCCGGCGGCGCCGCCTCGCAATATTCGCGCGGCGGCATGCGCACCAAGATCGAGGCGGCGAAAATCGCAACGACCGGCGGCGCGCATATGGTGATCGCCGACGGGCGCGAGGAGGCGCCGATTTCGCGCATCGCCTCGGGCGGGCGCTGCACCTGGTTCCTGACGCCCTCGAACCCCGTTACGGCGCGCAAGAAATGGATCGCGGGATCGCTGGAGCCCAAGGGCGCGGCGCATATCGACGACGGCGCGGCGAAGGCGCTGCGCGCCGGCAAGAGCCTGCTGCCGGCGGGCGTCACGCGGATCGAGGGCGGCTTCGCGCGCGGCGATTGCATCGTCATTCGCAACGCCAAGGGCGGCGAGATCGGCCGCGGGCTCGTGACCTATGACGCGACGGACGCGGCGAAAATCATCGGCCGCTCGACGAAGGAGATCGAGTCGCTGCTCGGCTTTAAAGGCCCGGACGAGATCATTCATCGGGACGATATGGCGCTGAGCGGGGAGTGAGAAAAAGGGCTCCCCCACCCCATCATGGCCGGGCTTGTCCCGGCCATCCACGCCGGGACGTTGCGCCAAGCTTGCTAGGTGCTCGCGGCGGCGCCGGGTGGATGGCCGGGACAAGCCCGGCCATGACGCGGAGAGCGAGAATGTATTGCGAAGAGCACGACGAAAGCAGTCAAAGACGGCCTCGTCGCTCGCCTATGCCCCGGCCACCCGCCCAGGACTTGGTGCGAAAGCTGTATGCTATGGTGGCGCTGCGCTGCTGGCGCTATTTCGCGCCGCTCAGCCTTTGGAGAAGAAGCTCGGCGGTTGGGCCTGACGAAGCCGGATTCTGGCCGGTTATCAGCTGGCCATCCGCGACAGTATGAGCGCCCCAATTCTTGACCTTAGAGAATACGGCGCCAAGGTTCATGAGTTCGTCCTCAACAAGGAAGGGCACGACCTTCGTCAAGCCGACCGCTTCTTCCTCGCCATTGGTGAAGCCGGTCACAGTTTTCCCTTTCACGAGCGGGGCGCCGTCCGGATTTTTGACGTGTCGCAGCGCGCCGGAAGAATGGCAGACCATCGCGATGGGCTTGCCGGCGGACAAGAAGCATTCAAGCAGCCTGATCGAATTCTTATCTTCCGCGAGGTCCCACATCGGCCCATGACCGCCGGGATAGAAGACCGTGTCATAGTCTTCCTGCCTGACGCTATCGAGGCGCGCTGTCGCGTCGAGTTGAGCGTTGGCGGCGGCGTCCTTCTCAAACCGGCGGGTGACATCGGTCTGAAAGTTCGGCTCGTTGCTCTTTGGATCGAGCGGCGGACGGCCGCCCTTGGGCGATGCGAGCGTGATCTGAGCGCCAGCGTCCTTGAAAACATAGTAAGGAGCGGCGAGCTCCTCCAGCCAAAAACCCGTCTTGCGTCCCGTATCGCCGAGTTGGTCGTGTGATGTGAGAACCATCAGGACTTTCATGACGCGACTCTCCCCTTCGAGGAAGAGAGGACCTTAGTCCAACCGTCAGGCGCGGAGAAGGATCCAGTCATTCGCGCCCTTGGCGCATTCAGCCATTCATCGGAAGGTTGCGACTCCCTTCCCCATATTCCTGCGCCATCTGCCGCCTGAACTGCGCATGGCCGCCGAAGCTTGGATGCCGCAGGCGCTTATGCGGGACGCCGATGCGGGTCAGCGCGGCGGAAGCGTCGGCGCCCAGCGCATAGACCGTCTCGAAGTCGAAAATCCGCAGCGCCGATTTCAGAATTTCCGCGCAGGCGTCGAATTCGACGCGTCTATGCGCGCGATTGCCAAAGGGCGCGTCCGCTTCATGCGGATGAAACGGAAAGGCGTTCCATAAAAAAGGCGGCGCTTCCAATGCGCCGATGGCGCGCCAGATTTCCGCCGCCGTTCGCTCCCGGCATGTTTCGGTCCGTGTCGCCTTCGACAGACCCTTCGCGCCGAAGGCCTTCGCAAACGCCTCCAGATGCGCTTCGTCGGTGAGCGGCAGGCCGGTTCGGCGCCCGCCGCGATAGCCGAGATCGCGGCCGATCCAGGCCGTCTCCGGCCTCAAAGCGATCGCCGCTTCGAGATAGGCGATAAGGTTGTTTTGGCGCAGCGCCGCCGCATGGGGCGCGTCATGCGCCGCGCAATTATGTCGATAGGGATTAAAAACGTCTGGGAGCTCGACGGCGGCGAGGTCGCGGCAAAGGCTTCGCGCGAGACGCCTCGCTTCGCTTTGGCTTCGCGGCCTTCTTTGCATTTCAAATCCGCCCCTGCTGCAGCGGCTTCGCCGCATTTTTACTGGGAATTCTCCGGCCAAGCTTGCTTGGATTTAATGCAGAACGGGGCTTGCGCCCCTTGGCGCCCTTCCCGTTCGGAGCCATATCTTGCAGCGCCGAGCCTTTAAAGGGCGGCGACGATGGAGAGACCCTATGTCACCGGAAGAACGCCAACTTATCGCTGGTCTGTTCGAGCGCACCAAGAGCGCCGCAGCCACGCCGCGCGACCAGGAGGCGGAGACTTTCATCAACGAGCAGGTCAAGGCCCAGCCGGCCGCGCCCTATCTCCTGGCGCAGACCGTCATCGTTCAGGAGCAGGCCTTGCAGGGCGCCAATGCGCGAATCGAAGAGCTCGAAGCGCGCGTGAATGAATTGGAGTCGAAAGGCGCCGGCGGCTTCCTCGGCGGTCTTTTCGGCGGCTCGCGCCCTGCGGCGCCGCCGCGTTCCGCGCCGCGGCGTATGCGCTCATTGAAGCGCAGCAGATGGG
>NZ_JAZHYN010000078.1:0-7216 GCF_036576025.1 Methylocystis borbori
CGGCGAATTCGATCGACAGATCCGCTCCGGGCGGCGCCTGCGCGACGCTGCGCGCCAGCGCGCCATTCGCCTCTCGCACCAGCGCGAAGCCGCGCGCGAGAACGGCGCGATGGCTCAAGCTGTCCTGCAGCCGGCTCAGCCTGCTCAACGCCTCGCGGCGCTGGCCGAAGCCGGCGGCGATGGCGAGCGTCAATCGCCGCCCCGCATTGGCCAGACGATGCCTGGCGTTTTCCTGCTGCTGGCCGGCGAGTTTGACGCGCGCCGCCAAGCCTTGCGTCAGCCTCGCGTCGAAGCCCTTGAGCTTCTCGCGCAGGCGCGCGAGCTCCGCCTGCGGCGAATGCCGCGCGAGCAATGTCCCGATGCGCGACAGCCGCAGCTTTCTCTCGTCCATCGTCTGGCGTACGCCGCCGCGCAGCCTTTCGCCGGCGCGATCGAGCCGCTGACGCGGATTGGCGAAGAGCGCGTCGCGCGAGGGGAGCAGCCGCGCGAAAGTCGCAAGCTCATTGCGCCGCCGCTCCATGCCGCGCTGCCTCGCCGCGTCGAGCCGGCGCGCGCGTCCGGCGAGATGCTCGAGCAATTCGGCGCGTACCGGCGCGGCCTTTTCCGCTGCAGCCGTCGGCGTCGGCGCGCGAAGATCGGCGACATGATCGAGAAGCGTCGTGTCGGTCTCATGGCCGATGGCGGAGATGAGCGGTATCTCGCTCGCCGCCGCCGCGCGGATGACGATCTCCTCGTTGAAGCCCCACAAATCCTCGAGCGAGCCGCCGCCGCGCGCGACGATCAGCACGTCGGGGCGCGGAATCGCGCCGCCCGGCGTCAGAGCGTTGAAGCCTGCAATCGCGGCGGCGACCTCCTGCGCGCAGGTCTCGCCCTGCACGCGCACGGGCCAGAGCAGCACATGCCGCGGAAAGCGGTCGTTCAGGCGATGCAATATGTCGCGAATGACGGCGCCCGTCGGCGAAGTCACGACGCCGACGACATGCGGCAGAAAGGGCAGGGGACGCTTGCGCGCTTCGTCGAAGAGTCCTTCCGCGGCGAGCGCCTTGCGGCGCGCGTCGAGCAGCGCCATCAGCGCGCCGACGCCCGCGGGCTCCAGCGACTCGATGACGATCTGGTAGGAGGACTTGCCGGGGAAGGTGGTGATGCGTCCCGTCGCGACGACTTCGAGGCCCTCCTGCGGCCGTGTGCGCAAACGCGAGAACGCCGACTTCCAGATTACGGCGTCGAGACGGGCGTTCTGGTCCTTGAGGCAGAAATAGGCGTGGCCGGAGGCGTGGGCGCCGCGATAGTTGGAAATCTCGCCGCGCACGCGCACGCGGCCGAAGCGATCCTCGATCGTGCGCTTGAGAGCGTTCGCAAGCTCCGAGACGCTGATCTCGGGCGTGTTGGTCTGGGGCGTTCCGACGCCCGTCTCGCTTAATTCGGACATGCGCCCAGATATGGCCTTTTGCGCTCCCTCGCGCGAGAGGACGGAGAAGAAGGCGTCACGCAAGCGCGGCGCCGATGCTTTACGGCGCGCCTCGGCCTCAGGCGGCTTCGGCCGATTCTTTTAGCGCGTCGCAGACTTGCGCGACCAGCGTCTCGACCAATTCGCGGTCGTCGCCTTCGCCCATCACGCGAATGACGGGCTCGGTGCCCGACGGCCGCACGATCAGCCGGCCTGAGCCGCCAAGACGCGCGCGCGCGTCGTCGATCGCGAGAATGACGGAATCGCGCTCCAATTCGCCGCGCTGGGCGCGCACGTTTCGCAGAATCTGCGGGAGCGGTTCAAAGCGGTGGCATACTTGGCTGACCGGCTTGTCGAACCGCTTCACGACGGCGAGCGCCTGCATCGCCGTCACCAGCCCGTCGCCCGTCGTCGAATAATCGGAAAGGATGACATGGCCGGAGGGTTCGCCGCCGACATTGTAGCCCTCCTGGCGCATGCGCTCGATCACATAGCGGTCGCCGACGGCCGTGCGCTCGAGCGTCAGTCCGAGCGAGCCGAGATGGCGCTCCAGCGCGAGATTCGACATGATCGTCGCGACGAGTCCGGGCTTGGAGAGAAGCCCCTGGTCGCGCCAGCTTTCGGCGACGACCGCCATGAGCTGATCGCCGTCGATGAGCTGTCCTTGCTCGTCGACGAGCAGCACGCGGTCGGCGTCGCCGTCGAGCGCGATGCCGACGTCGGCGCGCAATTCGCGCACCTTGTCGCGCAACGCCTGTGGCGAGGTGGAGCCGACCTCGTGATTGATGTTGAAGCCGTCGGGCTCGACGCCGATGGCGATAACCTCCGCGCCAAGCTCCCACAGCGCCTCGGGCGCCACTCGATAGGCGGCGCCATTGGCGCAGTCGACGACGACCCGCAAGCCTTCCAGGCTCATATTGCGGGGAAGCGTCCGCTTGGCGAATTCGATATAGCGCGCGCGCACGTCGTCGATGCGGCGGGCGCGGCCGAGCTCCGTCGGTCCGGCGAGCTTGCGCGTCCGATCGCCGTCCATAAGCTTTTCGATCTCTATCTCTATCTCGTCGGAAAGCTTATGGCCGTCCGGGCCGAAGAGCTTGATGCCATTGTCCTCGAAGGAGTTATGCGAGGCGGAGATCATCACTCCGACATCGGCGCGCATCGAGCGCGTGAGCATGGCGACAGCGGGCGTCGGCATCGGACCAAGCAGCAGCGGGTCCATGCCGACCGAGGTGAAGCCGGCGACGAGCGCATATTCGATCATATAGCCGGAAAGCCGCGTGTCCTTGCCGATGACGACGCGATGGCGGCCTTCGCCGCGGTGAAAGATCGTTCCGGCGGCCTGTCCGACTTTGAGCGCCAGCTCCGGCGTGATCTTCTCATTCGCCAATCCGCGAATTCCATCGGTGCCGAAATAATTGCGAGTCATTTTCGTCTTCCTGGAGGGGCCTTTCGTCGGCCAACCGGCCTCACGGCGCTTCGCGAGGCCTCAGCCTCCCTATATATTGCCGCCAGGCGCAACGGCGTGCGGGCGCGCACGTTGACCAAATAGAGTGATTAATAGAGACCTTGCACATCGATTCAACGGATGTCCAGATGGAAGTGATCATCTACCACAATCCCGCTTGCGGCACATCGCGCAAGGTGCTGGCCGCTCTGCGCGACGCCGGATACGAGCCGCAGGTGGTCGAATATTTGAAAAGCCCGCCCGACCGGGCGACATTGACGAAACTATTGAAGCGCATGGGCAAGAGCCTGCGCGAAATTCTTCGCAAGCGCGGGACGCCTTATGAGGAATTAGGATTAGACAATCCAAAGCTTTCCGACGACGCGATTTTCGAGGCGATCGAAAAGCATCCGATCCTGATCGAGCGGCCGATCGTCGCGATGGGAACGAAGGCGGCGCTGTGCCGTCCCGCCGAAATCGTGCAGGAACTGATCGCGCAGGCGAAGAAATGAAAAAAGCCCGGCGAAATCGCCGGGCTTTTCGATTGTTGTCTCTCAGATCGGATGCGGCTCCAACCCCCCGACATCGGGTTCGGGCTTCTGGCCCGTCGTCGGCACCGCCGAGCCGCGCGGCGGCTGGGGCGCCGAAGGCGTCTCGTCGCGCACCGGACGCTTGCCGACGAGCAGGCCCTTGATCTCTTCGCCCGTCAGCGTCTCGAACTCCAGCAAGCCATTGGCGAGCGTATCGAGATCAGCGCGCTTCTCGGAGAGAATCTGCTTGGCCTTGTCATGACCTTCCTGCACAAGCCGGCGCACTTCCGCGTCGATCGTCTCCTGCGTCTGCTCGGAGAAAGTCTGCGTGCGGCCGAGCGAATAGCCGAGGAACTGCTCTTGCTGCGGATCGGCGTAGGCGACCGTGCCGAGCTTGTCCGAAAAGCCAAGCTGCGTGACCATCGCGCGGGCGATGCGCGTCGCCTGCTGGATGTCGGAGGCGGCGCCGGAAGTGGTTTTCTTGGGGCCGAAAATCAGTTCCTCGGCGACGCGGCCGCCCATGGCCATCGCCAACATTGCGACGAGCTGTTGGCGGGTCTGCGACACCTGATCGCGTTCCGGCAGGCCCTGCACCATGCCGAGCGCGCGGCCGCGCGGAATGATCGTCGCCTTGTGGATCGGAATCGATCCCGGCATGTTGAGTGACACCAGCGCATGTCCCCCTTCGTGATAGGCGGTGAGTTTCTTCTCCTCGTCCGTCATCACCAGCGTGCGCCGCTCAGCGCCCATCATGATCTTGTCGCGCGCGTCCTCGAACTCCTGGTTCGTCACGATCCGCTTCGACCGCCGCGCCGCAAGCAGCGCCGCCTCGTTGACGAGATTCATCAAATCGGCGCCCGAGAACCCCGGCGTGCCCCGCGCCACCACCTTCAGATCAACGTCCGGCGCCAAAGGCACCTTGCGGGCGTGAACCTTGAGGATCTTCTCGCGCCCGATGAAATCCGGGTTCGGCACCTGGATCTGGCGGTCGAAGCGGCCCGGCCGCATCAACGCCGGATCGAGCACGTCCGGTCGGTTCGTCGCCGCGATCAGGATGATGCCTTCATTGGCTTCAAACCCGTCCATCTCCACGAGCAACTGGTTCAGGGTCTGCTCGCGCTCGTCATTGCCGCCGCCAAGACCGGCGCCGCGGTGACGGCCCACCGCGTCGATCTCGTCGACGAAGATGATGCAGGGCGCGTTCTTCTTGGCCTGCTCGAACATGTCGCGCACGCGCGAGGCGCCGACGCCGACGAACATTTCGACGAAGTCGGAGCCCGAGATCGAGAAGAAGGGCACGCCAGCCTCGCCGGCGATGGCGCGGGCGAGCAGCGTCTTGCCGGTGCCGGGCGGGCCGACGAGCAAGACGCCGCGCGGAATGCGTCCGCCGAGGCGCTGGAACTTTTGCGGATCGCGCAGGAATTCGACGATCTCCTGGAGATCTTCCTTGGCTTCGTCGACGCCGGCGACATCCTCGAAGGTCACGCGTCCCTGCGTCTCAGTGAGCAGCTTCGCCTTCGACTTGCCAAAGCCCATCGCGCGGCCGGCGCCGCCCTGCATCTGGCGCGCAAGGAAAATCCAAATGGCGAGAAAGGCCACGAGCGGCAGCGCATTGAGCAGCAGCGTGAAGAGGAAGCTGCTGCCTTCATTGTTCGATTTGGCGCTGATCGACACGCCCTTGGCCTGCAGCCGCGGCACCAGATTGGCGTCATCGGGCGCATAGGTCGTGAAGGGACGATTGTCATTAAAGTGGCCGACAATCTCATTGCCGGCGATGGTCACGTCATGTACGCGGCCCTGATCGATCTGCGTCAGCAACTCGCTGTATGAAATATCGCGGATGGGCGTGCGCTGGCCCGGCTGCTGAAACAGCATCACGAGCGCCACGACCAAAAGGCCGATGATGGCCCATAGCGCGAGATTCCTGAAGTGTGCGTTCATTGGGAAAGCCTGTCGAGGAGCCGCTCGGTCGGGCTTATCCCCCGCAGCGCTCCGGTCATCCGCCTAATTTAGGCGCGCCTCGCCCCCTTGCCAAGACTTGCTTGAAGAGAGGGGATAATAGGACCGCATGCTTGGCCGTTCGTCGCTCGCGCGATAAATGCGCCACAAATAAGCGGAATTAAAGATGAATGCTTACGCGCTACGATCGGCGCGGGGGCGCCGGGCGAAGCCGCAGGCGTCCCTCGCGCGCCTCGATCAAAATATCGGCCAATGTGATTCGCAGCGGCGCGCGCGCGACAAGCGCCGCGGCAAGGCGGGCGCACGCGCGCTCCAGCCGGTCGAGCCGCAAGGCTGGCTCCGGCGAAAGACGCGACATCGCCTCTACGAGCGCGCGCTGCAGAATGTCGAGCGGACTTTCAATGAGCGCGCCGCCGTCGAGTTCGACGCATCGCGTATCGCTACTTATAAGCGCGCGCTCGAATGTTTCATGCGCGCAATGCGTCAGCGCCGCGTCGGCGCGCGCGGCGCGAGTCCCAAGGCGCAAGAGCGCGTCCACATCGAGGCCCTGCGCGGCGAGAAGCGGCGCGAGTTTACGCAGCCTCACGCGCGCATAGCTTTCATCGGCGTTGGACGGATCGCGAAAGAACGTCTGGCCCGCGCGCGCGCAAATGTCTTCAAGCTCCCCTTTCCTGAAGCCGAGAAGCGGGCGCGTCAGCGCGACGTCGCCGCAGCGCGCGATCGGCGCCATGCCGGCAAGCCCCGCGACGCCGGAGCCGCGCGTCAGCCGAAACAAGATCGTCTCCGCCTGATCTTCCGCATGATGCGCCGCGACGATCGCCTGCGCGCCGATGCGTCTCGCGCAGTCCACGAGCAGCGCATAGCGCGCATCGCGCGCGCGCTCCTGAATGCGCGTTTTTGGTTTCGCGCCCTCCCATGTCAGCAGATGATGCTTGAAGCCCTGCGCCTTCGCCCAGCGTCCGACTTGCCTTGCTTCCGCGCGCGACTCCTGGCGTAAGCCGTGATCCACCGTCGCGACGGCGATGTCATGCGCGTCGCGCAGACGCCATTGCGCGCAAAGCGTCATCAGGGCGATGGAGTCAGGACCGCCGGAGACCGCGAGCAGCAGCGACGGATAGGGCGTGAGCAGAAAAAGCGCTTCTTCACGTTTTTGCTCGATCGTGGAGGTTTCCTTGGCTTCGCGCGGCATGCGCCAGATCATGCTGCATTTAGGCGGAATCGCCCAATGCAGGTAACGCGATCGACTCCAAAAATGTAGAGCGCGCTTTACGGGAGAAACCGGATTCGCAGCGCGATCGCGGCGATCCTAGCATTGGATCTTCTTGCTTTCGCGCTGGGCGGCGTCGCGAATGCGGCTCGTCGCCCTGGGATATTTGGCGTTGATCTCGGAATAGGAGGCGCAGGCCTGTTCCTTCGCGCCCATGGCGCTCAGCGATTGGCCAAGACGCAGCAGCGCCTCTGGCGCTTGCGTCGACTCCGCGTATTTCGTCGAGATTTCGAGATATTTTTCCGCCGCCTCGCGATGACGGCCGCGCAGAAAATAACTCTCTCCCAGATTGAAGGTCGCCGCGGGCGCAAGCTTGCTCTTGGCGTTTTTGGTCAGAAAGGCCGAGAGCGATTTTTCAGCTTCCTCATATTTGCCCGCGCGCAGCGACGCCACCGCCAGATCATATTCGTCCTTGGGGCCGGGCGGCGCGAGGGGCGGCCGCTCGGCGATTTCGGCGCTCGCCGGTTGATCGCCGACGAGCCGCCCATGGGCGATGTCAAGCGGCTGGCCGACTTCGCGCACGGGCGGGCCGCTCGTCACGGAGCCCGCGGGACGCGCGGCGAGGTCGA
>NZ_JAZHYN010000079.1:0-6774 GCF_036576025.1 Methylocystis borbori
CCCCCCTGTGCGTCAGATCGGCGGCTTCGCCGCCCCGACGCCGCCGCGGCCGACGCCGTCGCGCGGCGGCGAGATGAAGAATCGCGGCCGTCTCACCGTCACTACGGCGACGAGCGGCGAGAGCGAGGAGCGCACGCGCTCAGTCGCCTCCTTCCGGCGCCGGGTGCAGCGGCTCAAGGGCTTCGGCGCGGCCGAGCAGAAGGAAAAGATCGCGCGCGAAGTGATTCTGCCGGAGACGATCACCATTCAGGAGCTCGCGAACCGCATGTCGGAGCGCGGCGTCGACGTGATTCGCCTGCTGATGAAGCAGGGCGCGATGTACAAGATCACCGATGTGATCGACGCCGATACGGCGCAGCTCGTCGCCGAGGAGATGGGCCACACGGTCAAGCGCGTCGCCGAATCCGACGTGGAGGAGGGCCTCTTCGACGTCCCCGACGCCGAGGCCGCGCTCGCGCCCCGCCCGCCGGTCGTCACCATCATGGGCCATGTCGATCACGGCAAGACCTCGCTGCTCGACGCGATCCGCCAGGAGAACGTCGTCGCGGGCGAGGCCGGCGGCATCACCCAGCATATCGGCGCCTATCAGGTCACCGCGCCCGGCGGCCAGCCGATCACTTTCATCGACACGCCCGGCCACGCCGCCTTTACGGCGATGCGCGCGCGCGGCGCTAAAGTCACGGACGTCGTGGTGCTCGTCGTCGCGGCTGACGACGGCGTCATGCCGCAGACGGTCGAAGCGATCAATCATGCGCGCGCCGCCCATGCGCCGATCATCGTCGCCATCAATAAGATCGACAAGCCGGACGCCAAGCCCGAGCGCGTGCGCACCGAATTGCTGCAGCATGAGGTGCAGGTCGAGAGCATGGGCGGCGAGACGCTCGAAGTCGAAGTCTCCGCCAAGCAGAAGACCAATCTCGACAAGCTGCTCGAAGCGATTTCGCTCCAGGCCGAAGTGCTCGACCTCAGGGCCAATCCCGATCGCGCCGCCGAAGGCACGGTGATCGAGGCGCGTCTCGACAAGGGCCGCGGCCCGGTGGCGACCATGCTCGTGCAGCGGGGCACCCTGCATGTCGGCGACCTCGTGGTCGCTGGCACGCAATGGGGCCGCGTGCGCGCGCTGCTCGACGACAAGGGCGTATCGCGCCAGGAGGCGGGGCCGAGTTTTCCCGTCGAGATTCTGGGCTTCAGCGGCACGCCGGAGGCGGGCGATCGCGTCGCGGTGGTCGAATCCGAAGCGCGCGCGCGGGAGATCACCGAATATCGCGAGCGTCAGAAGCGCGACCAGCTCGCGGCGCGCGGCGGTTCGGCGCGCGGCTCGCTCTCCGACATGATGAGCCAGCTCAAGACGGCGGGCCGCAAGGAGTTCCCGCTCGTCATCAAGGGCGACGTGCAGGGCTCGGTCGAGGCGATCGTTGCGGCGCTCGAAAAGCTCAACACGGAAGAAGTCGCGGCGCGCATCGTGCACGCCGGCGTTGGCGGCATTTCCGAATCAGACATTTCGCTCGCCGAAGCCTCGAACGCCGCCGTCATCGGCTTCAATGTGCGCGCGCATAAGGAAGCGCGCGAGGCGGCGGAGCGTTCCGGCATTGAAATCCGCTATTACAACATCATCTACAATCTCGTGGACGATGTGAAAGGGGCGATGTCGGGCCTGCTCGCGCCGACGCTGCGCGAGACCATGCTCGGCAACGCCACGATCCTCGAAGTGTTCGACATTTCCAAGGTCGGCAAGGTCGCGGGCTGCCGCGTCACCGACGGCAATGTCGAGCGCGGCGCCAATGTTCGGCTCATCCGTGACAATGTCGTCGTGCATGAAGGCAAGCTTTCGACGCTCAAGCGCTTCAAGGACGAGGTCAAGGAAGTCACGGCCGGTCAGGAATGCGGCATGGCCTTCGAGAATTATCAGGATATGCGCGCGGGCGATGTGATCGAATGCTACCGCGTCGAGGAGATCAAGCGCTCGCTGTAGCGCCGTCGTGCGCCTGGCCGGGTTTGTACCGGCCATCGGCGCTGAAACGTGGCGGTCCTAAAGCGCGCTTTTCCACGGCTGACCTAACGCAGAGACACAGAATGCGTGGATGCCCGCGATATGCGCGGGCATGACGCGAACCGAGATTCGTTTCGACAAATGTCCAGATCCCATCACTCCCCGAGCGGCGCGCCCTCGCAGCGCATGCTGCGCGTCGCCGAGCTTGTGCGCCACGCCGCCGCGCAGCTTCTCGCGCGTGGCGATATCAGCGATCCCGCGCTGGAGCGCCATGTCGTGACGGTCTCGCGCGTCAAGATGAGCCCGGATCTCAAGCTCGCGACGATCTATGTCATGCCGCTCGGCGGCAAGGACGAAGGCGACGCGCTCGCCGCGCTCGATCGACACAAGAAGTTTCTGCGCGGCGAGATCGCGCATGAGGTCAATCTCAAATTCGCGCCGGAAATCCGGTTCCGCATCGACGATTCGTTCGACAATGTCTCGCGCATCGAGGCGCTGCTGAATTCCGAAGAGGTGAAGCGCGATCTTGTCGCGGACAAGGACGAGAGCGGCGCGCCTTGATGAAAGAGAAAAGATCGAACCGCGCGGTCGTCGACGGCTGGGTGGCGCTCGACAAGCCTGTCGGGCTCACCTCGACCCAGGCCGTTTCCCGCCTGAAGCGCGTCTATAACGCCAAGAAGGCGGGCCACGCCGGCACGCTCGATCCGCTCGCGTCGGGCATTCTCCCCGTCGCCTTCGGCGAAGCGACCAAGACCGTCCCTTTCGTGCAGGACGGCGAGAAGGCGTATAAATTCACCGTGCGCTGGGGCGTCGAAACCGACACGGACGATTCCGACGGGCGCGTCATGCGCGAGAGCGACGCGCGGCCCGAGCGCGCCGCGCTCGAAGCTTCGCTGGCGCGGTTCATTGGCGAGATTTCGCAGACGCCGCCGCAGTTCTCGGCGATCAAGATCGCCGGCGAGCGCGCCTATGACATCGCCCGCGAAGGCGAAACGGTCGATCTCAAGCCCCGCGCCGTCACGATCCGTGCGCTGGATTTGATCGACGCCACGCGGGACGAAGCGCGTTTCGTGATGGAATGCGGCAAGGGCGCCTATGTGCGCGCGATCGCTCGCGACCTCGGGCGGCTTCTTGGCTGTTTCGGCCATGTCACGGCGCTGCGACGCACGCGCGTCGGACCCTTCGTCGAGGAGGATTCCTATACGCTCGACGAAATCGAGGGCCAGAATCTCGCGGGCGAGGCGCTGCTGCCGGTCGAAGCGGGACTGGCGGAGCTCCCTTGCGTTATCGTCGATCGCGATACGGCGGCGCGGCTGCGGCGCGGCGGCTCGGTCATTCTGCGCGGCCGCGACGCCCCGCTCGAGGGCGTCGTTTACGCGGCCTGCGGCGGCGTGCCGGTCGCCTTCGGCGAAATCGTCGAAGGGGCGCTCGCGCCCTCGCGCGTGTTCAATCTGCCGTTCTAATCCTATTCGACAATCGCGACGCCCTCGGCGCGCGCGGCCTGCTCCAATTCGGCGTCGAGCGTCGCAAGCGCGAGGCTTTCCCTGAGAGCGAGTTCGAGATAGGCGCCGTCATAGGCCGTCAGGCGATGCTTGCGCGCGAGAAGCATCAAACGCTTCTCGTCGCAGCCGTCGTCGACGGCGATCGGCAGGCGCGCCAATATCCCAAGAAATTCCTCGCTGCGGGCGGGCGTCAGTCGCCGTCGCCGCTCATTGACGAGCAGCACGTTGCGAATGTCGAAAAAAAGGAGCGCCGGCGCGCGCGCCGTCTCGCGGCGCAGGCGTTCGATCGCGGCGACGGCGCGCGGCGGGCGTTCGTCGGCGAGGGCGAAGCCGGCGAGGATCGAGGCGTCGATGACGAAGCCCGTCAATATTTATGGCCGCGATGGCGCGCTTGGAGAAGCTCCGCGAGCGGCGCTTTTTTCGCGCTGTCGCGAAAGCGCGACAGATCGTCGACGGCGCGATCGATTTCCGCTTGCTTGAGACCGGCTTCCGGCTCCAGACGCGCGATGCGGCGCCCGTGCCGGGTGATGGCGATGGTTTCGCCGCGCTCGACGGCGGTCAAGAGTTCGGCGAGACGCGCCTTGGCGTCGGAGGCTTGCACTTCGCGCATAGCGCTTTATAAACTGGTCAAAATAACTGGTCAATCTACCGCTGTCCGCAGCGTTGATCTTGCCTGCGGAAGCTTGTCCTATGCGGCGCTTTCCGCGATTCGGCCCTGCATGACTCATCCGCCCAAGCTGCTCGTCTTCGATTCCGGTCTCGGCGGCCTCACGGTCTTTTCCGAGATCGTGAAGCTGCGGCCGCATGCCGATTACGTCTATTGCGCCGACGACGCGGGCTTCCCTTATGGGGCGTGGGCGGAGCCGGCGCTTATCCAGCGCGTCATGACGGTTTTCGAGAGCCTGATCGCCGATCATGCGCCGGACATGGCGATCGTCGCCTGCAACACCGCCTCGACGATCGTGCTTCCGCATTTGCGCGCGCATTGGCCGACGCTGCCTTTCGTCGGCACGGTGCCGGCGATCAAGCCCGCGGCGGAGCATACGCGCTCAAAGATGATCTCGGTGCTCGGCACGCCCGGCACGGTCGCACGCGACTATACGCAAAATCTCATCGCGCAATTCGCGGCGCATTGCGCCGTCACGCTCGTCGGCTCGAAGCGTCTCGCGACTCTCGCCGAGAGCTTCATGCGCGGCGAGCCTGCGAATGATGCGGAAATCGCCGCCGAGATCGCGCCCTGCTTTAGGGAAGAGAACGGCAGGCGCACCGACGTCGTGACGCTCGCCTGCACGCATTACCCGCTGCTCGTCGAGGAATTCAAACGCCTCGCGCCCTGGCCGGTCGAATGGATCGATCCCGCGCCGGCGATCGCGCGTCGCGCGGACAAGCTGCTGGCCGAGCGTTTCGGCGCCGACGCGCCGACAGGCCAACCCACACCCCGCCGCGCGATTTTCACCAGCGGCCGCAAGCCGGAGCCGCCGCTGCTGGCGGCGCTTGCGCGATACGGACTCGACTGTTGATCGGCTTCTTCAGGGCGTCGCCCGCCGATCGGTCAGCGTTTCGAGAAAAGCGACGAGCGCGTCGATCTCGGCGTCGTTTAGGCGCGGCTTTTCTCCGAGCTTGCGGTCGTAGGGAGCCTCGTCGACATTGACGTTCTCATGCGCCGCGCTCGGAAGGTCGTCGAATTTCTGCGGCCTTCCTTTTTTGTCCTTGGGATACCAGCGCTCGGGATTGGTGTCGCGCGTCGCGTAAAAGGCGACGACGTCGCGCAATTTGTAGAAGACGCCATTGTGGAGATAGGGCGCGGTCACGGCGATGTTGCGCAGGGTCGGCACTTTGAAGGCCCCGCAGACGCTTTCCACGTCAAAGCCCTTGGGGGCGACCTCGGCCAGTCCGGCGCGTTTGCAAAGGCCAAGATCGGGCTCGGCGCCGGGCTTGACCGCGCTCGGTATTGCCTTGTTCTTCGGCCCGCCCAGCGCGTCATAGGTGAAATCGGTGAAAAGCCAATCCTCGGGATTGCGCGATTCCTCCTTGCCGACATGGCACGCGAGGCAATTGCCTTTCTTCTTGTCCTTGAAAAGCTCGAAGCCCTTCGTCTCGATTGCGCTCAACTGCGTCTTGCCGCGCAGATAGTCGTCGAATTTCGAGGCGAAGGGATGAAAGCGCGCGGTGGCCTCATAAGCGACGACGGCCTGAGCGAGCTTTTGGAAACCCGCTTCGGGATCGGCGAAAATCTTGTCGCCATAGACGCTCTTGACGAGATCGGCATAGGCGCCGTCGCGGATCGCCTCGAAAACGAAACGCGTCGACGGCGCGTTCATCTCCAGCGGATCGAGCATGGGCATGGCGACCTGCGCCAGAAGATCGCTGGCGCGGCCGTCGAGGAACTGGCCGCCGGCGGGAACTTTCTCGACCTTGCCCGTTTCTTCGTCCGCGTCGTCGACAAAGCCGAAGGACGGCGCATAGGAGGCGTACATGATCGAGGGCGTATTGCGCCGCCCGAGCGACTCGGGAAGCGAGCCGCGCGCCACGGCGGGGATCGGCGAACCATTATCGCCCTGAAACGCCTTGGCCGCGTCATGACAAGAGGCGCAGGCGACGCCCGCGGGACGCGAGAGAGTCTTGTCCTCGAAAATGCGTTTGCCGAGAAGCTCGAGCGGCGTCAGCCCTCGTTCGTCCGCGGCGAGCGCAGGGGCGGGCGCCGCTTCCGCCCGGACGGGGACGGCGGCCAGGATCAGGAAAGCGAAGAGCGCCGCCGGGCGCGCGCCGCGCGGGAAGAAATGCGTCACGAAATCCGCCGTTTTTCTTGGAATGGAGCATTTTCCGCCGAAGCGGACGCCGGCGCGGTTTCAGCGCCGCGCGGATCCTAGAAATCGCGCCCGGCGCGCGTCAATTTCGCAAGCTTACAAGCCTTCCAGAAAAAGCGCCGCCAAACGCGCTGAGATTCGACATAAACTATTGTGTTTACGTATTATTTACCTCAATGGCGGCTTGGGCGCAGTGCCGCCACATTTTTAGGTTTACCTGCGGACGGCAATTATGCTCGCGCGCGTTTCGCCCTGGTCGAATGCGCGGTAAAGAGAGGTGTTCCGCCATGACGGATATCAGCGACGATAAGGAGCTGATGGCTGAATTCGCCGAGTTCAAGGAGCTGTTGCGCCGCGATCTCGGCGCCGCCGCTCCGCCGCCAGAGGCGCCGGTCGTTTCGGCCATCGATCCCGAGCCCGCCGCGACGCAGAAGGCGTCCCCGGCGCCGCAGCCGCCCCGCGCCGAGGAAGCCTG